>DATMQC010000076.1:0-7394 GCA_035567275.1 Chthoniobacterales bacterium
AAAAACAGCCAACCGGCCGCGGCCCGGAGGGTTGCGTTGAAAATGGGCCGGCGGCCGCGTTGCTCGTCGGTTACGTATCGATTTAGATATGCGCCCTCCTCGCGCCTTGCCGGCGGCCCATTTTGAACGCAACGACATCACTACTATATGCGAGACGGTGCACTACTTCCCTTGCCGGTTGGCTATCTTTCCTCTAATGTATGAGCGTTTGATCGAACACCATGGCGCTGCTTTCCAGTTTCAACGATGATCGTCCGGTCACCTACTTCCGGGGTTACCCGATCTACTGCGCGACGATCCTGACGATCAGTTATGGCATCGGCGTTCTGGCGACATTCTTTGCTAAGGCTTTTGGGAGCTGGGATCTGATCGTCTCGCTCTTGGCCTTCGATTCCAGCCGGTCCATTCTCGGCGGCCAGATTTGGCAAATTCTCACCTACTCCTTCGTCGATATCCCGAGCTTTTTCACCCTCATCGGGCTTATCTTCTTGTACGTCTCCGCTGTCGAGATCGAGAAATATATCGGTAAGAGGCGCTTTCTGATTCTTTATGCCGTTATCATTTTGATCCCGGTCTTGACGCTTACGCTTCTCGGTCTTGCGACGAACGCGCCGATTCTCTATTTTGGCCAGACCCAGGTCATGATTGGCCTTTTTATCGCGTTTTGTACCCTTTATCCGGGAGTTCAGTGGGGAGGGTTTCTAACTGCGAAGTGGGTGGCAATCGGCAGCCTGGTGATTTCCTCTCTCGTCGACCTCTCCTCCTCAGCCTGGATTTCGCTGGGGGAACTCTGGCTGATCAGCGGATTTTCTTTTGGCTATATCCGGTTTCTTCAGCGAGGAGGCGAGTTGCCTTCCTTCCGCTTTCCGGTACGTAAGCGCCCGAAACTCCGCGTCGTTCCAAAACCGAAGCCGCGTCCCCGTGCCCCGACCGTCTCGGCTAATGAAGGCGGAACTGCGGAGATTGACCAACTTTTGGAGAAAATTTCGAAACATGGCCTTGGCAGTTTGTCGGCGCAAGAACGCGACGCATTGCAGCGCGCTCGCGAAAAGCTTCTCCAACGGGATAGGGATTAGCGCTCGCCGCCGCAGAAGTGGCCGGAGCGGGGCCTCGTAAAAAGTAACCGCTAATCTCAGGCGGACTCAGACCTATGACTTCTTCTGTTGATCGTCTTTCAAAAATCGTCGCCCGGCTTCGATCCCCGGACGGTTGTCCTTGGGACCGTGAGCAGACTCATGAGAGCCTGAAGCCGCATCTTCTGGAGGAGTGCTATGAACTGATCGACGCAATCGATACCGGAGACGAAACGGAACTCAAAGAGGAGCTGGGAGACCTGCTGCTACAAGTCGTGCTTCACTCCCAAATGGCTGCTGAAGAGAACCGCTTTACTTTGGATGATGTGGCGACTGTTATCGCGGACAAATTGGTCGATCGGCATCCGCACGTGTTCGGTGAGATGCGTTTGCCTGATAGCGAAGCGGTGCTCAATCAATGGGACCGAATCAAAAGAGCGGAGAAGATTGACCGAGTTTCGGCACTCGACGGGGTACCGAAGGGGTTACCTGCTCTTGGACGCGCACAAAAAATCCAAAGCAAGGCTGCCCGCATGGGTTTCGATTGGAACGACGCCGCAGGGCCGCTGGAGAAAATTCGAGAAGAACTCCGTGAAGTCGAGACGACACCGGATTCACGGCTCGAGGAAGAGATTGGCGATCTGCTCTTTGCTGTTGTGAACTTCGCGCGCAAGAAGAAGCTGGACGCAGAACAGGCTTTAAATCGCGCTACGACCAAGTTCGCTAAGCGATTTCAGGCGATGGAGCGACTCGCTAAAGAGCGTGGCCTGGATCTCCTCTCATTGAATCTGGAGAAAATGGATGAGCTCTGGGAAGAGATCAAATACCGCGGCTGCTAGCCAGCGGGAGCTTCGCCCTACCGATGGCATTTCCTTGGCCTATCATCGGTAGGGCGAGCCTTCCGGCGAGCCACATTCCGGCTACGGCTCGGTTTTTCGGCACAATGCGAACGACCGGTTTTACGGTGACGTCATAAGTTCACGACGACCAATGCTGACGGTCCGCTCGGAGATCGGACCCTACCGCCGTCCTATCACAGCGCTATCTCGCGTTGCCAAAGATCGTGTGTGCGCACGAACGAAAAAAGTTCCTTACGCAAGCCACAGAGCCGCAGGTATTTGTGAGAACCGGGGCAGAATCACATCGGAGCCACATCCCCGCCTTGCACCGGCCAATAGCGCCGGCCAGCAGTGCCACAGTTTACACCCTTTCTCTCTCGGGTTAAGTTATCGGATGCCGGAAACGCCTTATCCATCGCAGGAAGAATTCCAGAAGAAGCTTCAGGAGTTCTTTAAAGCGAATTTCGGCGATCACGTTGCCGTCTCCTCTTTGACCCAACAGGTGCCGACCGACGAACCGCCGGATGATACGCAGAAATCAATAGATCCCTTTCAATTTAACGCGACGCCCAAGCAAATAAAAGCTCACCTTGATCGCTACGTCATCAGGCAGGACGACGCCAAAAAAACTCTTTCGATCGCGGTGTGTGACCATTATAACCACGTCAACCGGGTTCGCCGTCTCGAGAAGGAGGATCCCGAAGCAGCCGGTCAGATTGAATATACTAAGGGGAATGTCCTGCTGCTAGGTCCGACGGGCGTCGGCAAAACCTATTTGATCAAACATGTTGCCGATTTGATTGGCGTTCCTTTCGTGAAGGCAGACGCGACTAAGTTCAGCGAGACGGGCTACGTTGGCGGCGATGTTGAAGATCTTGTTCGAGACCTTGTGCAGAAGGCGGATGGGAATATCGAACTTGCCCAATATGGGATCATCTATATCGACGAAATAGATAAGATCGCGACGAGTTCCAATACAGTCGGTCGGGATGTAAGCGGTCGCGGTGTCCAAACGACGCTCTTGAAATTGATGGAGGAAACCGAGGTCCCATTGCGCAATCCGATGGACCTGCAGTCCCAGCTCCAATCCGCGCTCGAATTTCAACGGCGTGGTAAGGCGAAGAAGGAGGTTATCAACACCCGCCACATCCTGTTCATCTGCAGCGGCGCGTTTGACCGCCTCAAGGAACAGGTGGAACGGCGGCTGCGACGGGCAACTATTGGTTTTGGGGGTGATTTCAACCCGCAGGACGGGGCGGAGGTGCTTCGAGCCGTCACTACGCGGGATTTTGTGGAGTATGGATTTGAGCCCGAATTCATCGGCCGTTTGCCAATCCGAGTTGTCTGCGAGGAACTATCGGCCGAGGATCTCTTCGCAATCCTGAAGACTTCAGAAGGAAGCGTCATCCGCCAGTACAAAAGCGCTTTTGAAGCGTTTGGGATTGAACCAAGGTTTGAGGATAATGCCTTGCGCCAGATAGCGATCAGCGCTGCGGCGGAGAAGACCGGAGCGCGCGGGTTATTGACGGTTTGCGAACGCCTGTTCCGAGATTTCAAATTCGAGCTACCGGGCTCAGGGGTGCGCAGGCTGGAGGTGAATCTCGAATTGGTGACCGATCCAGCCGCTACTTTGAAGCGCATTTTGGATCTCGCGCTGGAAGAAGCCGAATTGCACGAAGCCGAGATGGTTCGCCAATTCGCGGCGGTGTTTTCGCAAAAACATGGCGTGCGGTTTCAAATAGAGGAAGCTGCGGTAGCCAAAATCGTCGAGCGAGCCAGGTCGGCAGGAAAAAATGTCACCGATTATTGTAACAATCTATTCAAAGATTACCCGTACGGATTGAAACTCCTGCGTGACAGAAATACGAGTCTGTCATTTACGGTGCCCGTTTTTGCTATCGATGATCCCGACAAGTTTTTGAGTGATCGGGTGGTCGAATTCTATCGGTATGCAAAGGGTAGTGACCAACCGACTGCCTAGCTGGTGTGCCATCTCACGCTAGCTCGCGGTCCTCGTGAGCCGATTCCCTTCTGGTGCTGTCTTGCAACGAACTGACTATCCTCCTCTGATTCAGGAATTGATCCGCCAGCTTCGGCGAATGCCGGGTATCGGCCCACGGAGCGCGGAGCGGATCGCACTCTGGATTGTTCAAACGAAGGATGCGCGCGCCTCGGAGATTGCGCAGGCAATTTCTCAAACCGTCCTGGGAATTCGCCCTTGCCTAAAGTGCGGCTTCTTTTCCGAGTCGGATCTTTGTGTCATCTGCTCTGACGCCGCTCGCGATGCGACAAGCCTCTGCGTAGTTGAGCAACCCACGGACATCCTTTCCCTTGAGCGCACCGGGATTTTCCGTGGTCTCTATCATTCTCTGGGAGGTCGCTTATCCCCATTGGATCACGTCGGTCCGGAAAATCTTCAAATTGATTCTTTGGAACGCAGGGTCTGCGAAGAACGGCCTCAGGAGTTGATTCTGGCGTTGGGCGTCGATGTCGAAGGAGAGGCGACCGCCGGATATCTCGCGGATCTGTTAGCTCGAGAGGGATTGAGAATTACAAGAATCGCACAAGGCTTGCCGGCGGGATCAGGATTGGAAAACGCGGACGAACTTACCCTTGCCAGAGCGTTCGGCGGCAGAATAGCGGTGAGGTAAGTTGTTGCAGCAGTTCAGGAACCAGCGAAAATTCTTGGGTCCTGTTCTCCTTCGGGGAACGGAAACGACCGTTATCTCAGCGTTCTTCTGAAACCGACTCGACTCCTGGCAGCATTTGGAGCGGCTCTTCAAAAAGGAGCCGTCATGTTCGTCTCTTCGCTACCGCCTCCCCCGCCCTCTGCGTGAGAAAGTTGAATATCGAGGCATGCCCCATAATATTGCGAACGCGTTCGATGCGTCGAAGCGATGGGACTCGGATCCACATACGACGTCTTCTTTTCCTACAGCGGAGTTGATAAGGCCGAGGTGGAATTGCTTGCCACTCGCCTTCAGAGAGAAGCTGGGCTGCAACCGTTTCTGGACAAATGGCATCTTGTGCCCGGAGAACCATGGCAGCCGGAGCTTGAGCGTGCCATCGAACAGAGCTCCACCGCGGCAATTTTCTTTGGCCCGCAGGGCAGGGGAGCTTGGCATATTGAGGAGGTGCAAGTTCTCCTGGACAAGGCTGCGCGAAGCCGGAACGATTTCCGGGTCGTTCCGGTCTTGCTGCCGGGAGCCAGTGCAGATACGCTCGACGCTTTCCTGAAGCAGCGTACCTGGGTGGATTTTCGGTCGGGACTCGATGACTTGAGCGCCTTCAAACGCCTGGTTGCCGGAATAAAAGGAGAAGCGATCGAGCCAAATGGCTATGAGTTGCCCGATGAGCCCGCCCCTAATGGGGGTCTTGAACGGTTCGAAGCCAGGCAAAAGGACTTTTTCTTCGGACGCGAGGACGATATTCGCCGGCTCGCAAGGCGACTGTCGCGCAGCCGCTTTGTAGCGATTGTCGGGGCTTCAGGTTGCGGCAAGTCCTCGCTCGCCCGAGCAGGGCTTCATACTGTCATTGCATCGCAAGAGCTCCCGGCAATTCGCGATTGGCGTCTTGTCATTTTCCTTCCAGGTGGAAATCCATTGAGGGCTTTAGCGGAACAAATCGCAGCCGAAGCGCCGGTGGCCGACCGGGTTCGCGTAGCGGACGAGCTGACCGAACGATTTGAGGCTCGCGAGGATGGACTATGCACTGCGATCGGCGCTCTAACTGGTGGAAGTCAAAGAGTCGTCTTGATAGTCGTCGATCAGTTCGAGGAGATTTTTACTCATAGCGGAATTACGCGCGATTCTGCGAGTACTAATAGCAGTCGCGCCGAGCAATTGATTGCCAACCTGTTGAATGCCGTCGAAGACCCATCAGGATCCATCCGAGTCTTGATCACACTCCGTGCGGATTTCGTACCACACAGCCTGGAGTTTCCTCAACTGCGTTACCTGCTTGAAAATAATCAACTTCTTCTCGGCGAGCTTGGGCCGGAGGCCTTGCGGGAAGCAATAAAATTTCCGGCCCGAAAAGTTGGGGCATTTTTCGAGAAAGGCCTTGTGGAACTGATATTGCGCGATGTCCATCAACAGCGCGGCTCATTACCGCTGCTGCAGCATGCGCTGAAGGAACTCTGGCAGGCTCGCCTTGGCCCCTGGCTAACATTGGAAGCTTACGAAAGAAGCGGCGGTGTGGCAGGCGCACTACGCCGGCGCGCGCAGGACACTTACGAACAGAAACTTAAAGATGAACAGCAGCGGGCAATCGCGCGCAGCATCTTGCTGCGACTGGTCACATTGGGTGAGGGTGTTCCAGATAGCCGAAGGCGAGTTCCGCGAGAAGAGTTGTTTCCCCATGTTGTCGAGCGACGCCAAGTCGAGCAAGTCCTGTCCGTGCTGTCGCACAACGAAACCCGATTGATTGTGGTAAATGACGACAACACCGTCGAAGTGACGCACGAAGCGCTGATTCACAGCTGGGAAACTTTACGCGAATGGATCGATTCGAAACGCGAGCAGTTGCGCATTCTTCGCCGTTTGACGGATAGCGCGAAGGAGTGGGAGGAAGCGGGACGGGAAACAAGCTATCTGTATCGTGGAGGGCGACTTGAAGACGTAGAGAAATGGCCAACCTCTTCTGAGATTTCATTGAACAGAAGAGAGTTGGTGTTTGTGGAAGCGAGCCTTGCCGAGCGACAGCGCGAAGGCGAGCAAAGGCGAATTCAGCAGCAACGCGAACTCGACAGCGCCCTGAAGTTGGCAGAAACGGAACGGCAGGCGCGCAGGCGGCAGCGGAAGTTAATCGGGGCGCTGGTAGCGCTGCTCTTCATCGCGGGGCTGGTCGCTGTTATTGCCGTACGGGAGAGAAATTCCGCCCGTTTGGCCCAAAAGGAAACCAGCGAGGTTGCCTGCCGAGCCCATGTCTCTCTGGCTCGCGATTCTCTCGAAGCTGGCAAGGAAGCTGAAGCGTTGGCTCACTTGGCTCAGGCGTTGCGGCTCAATCCAAGAGACTATGCAGCTGTCTCGCTTACGGCAGCGTTGTTGGCTCAGAGTAGTTCGGTCCGACCCTTGTCGGGTCTGATGGAACACGATTCAAGCGTTGTCTCCGCGCGGTTCAGTCCGGACGGTCTGCGCGTATTGACCGCCTCCAGCGATCACACAGCGCGGCAGTGGAGTGCAGCCGACGGACAGCCTCTAGGGGCGCCGTTGCGACATTGGGGCAAAATCGGGTCGGCGCGGTTCAGCCCGAACGGTCAACAGATTGTCACTGGTTCGGAGGATACAACGGCTCGACTCTGGGATGCGACTACGGGCGAGGAAATTGGCGCGCTCATGCAGCACGAAGGTGCGGTTTATTCTGCAGAGTTCAGCCCGGATGGCCAACGGGTGCTCACCGCCTCCGCTGATGGTACGGCGCGGCTCTGGAACGCGACAACCGGTCAGCCGGTAGGTGAGCCGCTAAAGCATGAAGGTGCGGT
>DATMQC010000077.1:0-4862 GCA_035567275.1 Chthoniobacterales bacterium
CGAACGCACTGCAGAAGTGTGCGCTCGCAGAGCATCCGCGAACGGCTTGACACTCGAATAACCGAGGGTCCAAGCAATCGGAAGCCAGGATTCGGGCCGGGAAGGAAGCGTGTGAATTTGCTGCTCGTTTTGAATCTGTAAACGATGTTCGACGGCCCGTAGAAAGATATAGGCGTCCCGGAGCGACTGAACATCTCCGGCCGGCAGGACCTGCAGCTGTTGAAGAGCATCGAGTGTTTTGAGGGTGTTTCGCTCCTGCAGGAACGCGTGTTTTGCTCCGTGAAGTAACTGCAAGGTCTGAATGGTAAACTCGACCTCGCGTATGCCGCCATACCCAAGTTTGACGTTCAGATGCAGATCCTCAGCTCCAACAATATCTCGTTCAATTCGCGCTTTTAGCTCCGCGATCTCGTCGAGGAGATCGGGGGAAACCATTCTCGGAAAAACAAACGGCTGCAGGTAATGACCAAACTCATACAGCAACTCGCGGTCCCCTGCGATACCGCGAGCCTTGATCAGCGCCATGCGTTCCCAGGTCTCTCCATAGCCGGCATAATAGTTTTCCACGCTGCCAAATGAGCGAACGAGAGGACCTTGGCTCCCTTCCGGCCGGAGCCGGACATCGATCCGGAAAAGCGGGGTCCCTGGCGCCGAAAAGATCTGGGTTATTTTCTCAGCCAGCCGGGTGAAAAATTCGTGGTAGGAAAATCGGGGATTGATGTTGCCGTCGTCGCCGTAAAAGAAAATAAGATCGATATCGGAGCTGTAGTTCAGCTCGATTCCCCCGAACTTACCCATGGCAAGAATACCAAATCCGGTTTGGGGACGACCCCATTTTTTCGCGAGATGCTCATAACAGGTAGAGTAGACTTCGTGGACACAGTGCTCAGCGACCGCAGTGATATCGCGCGTGGTCTCGGCGAACCCGGCGAGTCCCGTGATCTCGCGAAAACCGATTCGCAGCATTTCTTCAGATTTCCAGGCTCGCAACTCGCCGAAAGAGAGATCCTGTGCCGACCGGTCGCCGCCCCACCTCGGCCGATAGGTCACTTTAGGGTTCTGGACGTCAGAGTGGCTGAGCCATTCCAGAAGCTCTGGGCGCCTGCAGATTTTCTCCAGGGAAATCGGAGAAAAGATTAAGAAATTCAGGACCGCGCGAGCGCGCTCGGGGGATTCCGCAAACGACTGAAGAACGGAGGGAGCCACGAATGCCTCGAGCCGCCTCCACACTTTGGCTCCCGCAGCCGCATCCCAAAGCGTCGCGAGTAAGGCGGGGGCTGGTCGATCACTCATCGGTTGATACGATACGCCTCCGCGGATGACTTGCCAGGGCGAGCCTCCGCCCTCCTTGCCGGGCCAGGAAATTTCATACTATTCGAGTTCCACATTTCATCGTCTCGTCGTCGCCTTATTTCAACGGGATGATGATACTGTTGATGTCTTCAAGTCGAAACGCGGCTCGCTGGGAAGCACGCCCTACCGGGGAGACGCCCGGCAGCGGTAGGGCGAAGACTTCGGCGAGCTCAGTCGAGCCGCTCCTGCTGAGCCGTCGCAATTCTCCACAACAACCGCGCGGACGGCTCGGAGATCCGCCCCCTACCATGGAGGTGGGCCATGCTTGCGATTCTCTTTTTTTCTTCATCGGTCGCGGAGCTTGTTCTTGTCGACTCATTGATTAGGCTTTAACAATCGGGTCCAGTTTTCCTAAGCCTGTGAAACGTTTTGTTCAGACAGCGCTCATTGTTGTAGCCGCAGTAGCTGGTCTCGTTGGCCTCGGGTTGCTGGGGATCAACCTGTATATCCAATCGCCCGGAATGCAGGTGCTTCTGCGCGACCTTGTCAGCGAGAATCTTGGTTATCCGGTAACAGTATTCAGGATCACGTTTACGCCTTGGTCCGGATTCCATTTTGAAGACGTGGCCGTCCGTGATCCGTCGCTAAGCTATCCGATAGTCAAGGCCCGCGATTTGTGGATTCAGTGCAATTGCATGCCGCTTTTCCGCCGCAAGCTGATTGTCCGTCGGATTTCTCTTAACGGTGCCGAGGTCAGAATTCCGATCGGAGAACGGCAGCAAGCGGATCAGGCGCCTGAGGACGCCGCTTCTGTTGCCGAGCAAAGTCGAGGGGCAAAGGATGCCGCCGCGCCCCCACCGTCCGTCGAATCGGTTCCCAGCGAACCTCAAGCCGCGAAGCGAACATCAAGAGTCCGCACTGTTGCACAAAATTTCTGGGTAGAAATCCAGCGGTTCAAGATCCAGCAAGGGTTTATCTATCTGATGGGATCGAACGGCGTCCCAGCGGTTTCCATGCGAAATGTGGAAGGATCGGTCCAATACCACAAAGGGGAGTACCTGGGAAAGATGCGGATTTCGAGCGCAACAATTTCGGATTCAATCAACATCGATGACATCGTGTCTCCAGTCAGAATCTCCGGCGGGAAAATGTATTTTGAAGATATTTCTGCCCAGCTATCCGGCGGGGAAATGCATGGAAATTTTCTTGCCGACCTGAAGACTCCGGAACTGCCCTACGAGATGCGCCTCCAGATCACGGGAGTCAATCTCAATGAAATTGTGAGCCGCGCCGGGGGGATCCTAGATCAGGCACACGGCATCCTCGAAGGCAATCTTGAGATAGCCGGGTGTATGAAGAAGCCTTCAAGGGCCTCCGGAGGCGGGTCTCTGGAATTGAAGACCGGGTACCTCGATCAGCATCCGGTCTTGAAAGAGCTTGGCCGATGGACCCAAATCGACGAATTGCAGCGACTCGACCTTCAGGAGGCGCTTTCAAAGTTCAGTGTCGTCGGACAAGACATTAAAGTCGATTCGCTCAACCTGATTTCAAAGAACTGCAAGGTTCATCTTTGGGGAACTGTTCAATCGGCAGAGAAACTCGCTCTGAATGGGCGGCTCACAGTAAGCCAGTTTCTGAGTCAGAAAATACCGAACGAATTGGAGGAAAACTTCGTTACCGCAAAAGATGGCCGAAGCCGCTATCTGGATTTTCGCGTTACCGGCTCCCTGATGAGACCCCAAACCGATCTCTTCGAGAGGATTATCGGCGACAAAGAGAGATTCTTGAAGAAGCTCTTGCGCGGTGATCGGAAAGATAAACGCCGCGAACGTGTCCCCTCCGAGTCGGAACAAATCGGCTCGCCTTCCGACGGTTGAATTTTTCGATTGCCGACAACCATGAGAGTTATTTCCGGATCCGCCGGCGGCGTACCTCTTAGGACACCATCACACGGCGTTCGTCCAACGATGGACATGGTTCGGGAAGCCATTTTCTCCTCCCTGGGCGATATGGTCATCGGCGCTCGCGTGCTCGATCTTTTTGCCGGGAGCGGCGCGTATGGGATAGAAGCTTTAAGCAGAGGTGCCGCCGAAGCAGTGTTCGTCGACAAACATCCGAAATCGATCGAAGCGATCCGATTCAATCTCGAAAGGACACGGCTTGATGGAAGAGTGATCAGAGAAGACGTTTTCAAATACCTCCAGAAGGTCGATCAACCGTTTCGTCTGATCTTTGCAGATCCGCCCTATTCCAGGTATTCAGGCGATCGGAATTACGCCCTCGAGATTCTCCAATTCAAAGCATTGAGTACGGCGATCGATCCCGGAGGGATTCTGGTCCTGGAACGTTCCCCCGTAAAGGACGAGGCGGCCTCATGCATCTGGGAGGTTACGCGTTCAAAGAAATATGGAAAAACCGAAGTGATATTCTGTGTCCTAAGGTCTTGATGCTTCTGGTTCTTTACAATCTCCTGTTCCCATTCGCGCTTCTGGCGACTTTCCCGTTTTATCTGCGCCGAATGCTTAAACGTGGCAATTACGCCCGCAATTTCGGGCAACGATTCGGCTTGTACTCCAGGCGTTTGAAAGATCACCTTGCGAAAAGGAAATGGACATGGATCCGCGCTGTGAGCGTAGGAGAAGTCGGCATGGCCGTGCGCTTGCTGCAAGAACTGAAAACACGGGATCCCGCGCTGGATGCAATCATATCGACCACGACGTCCACGGGTTATGCGCTCGCGTTGCAACAGGCGGAAAAACATAACTGGATTGAAGTCGTTTATAGTCCGATCGATTTTTACCCGATTGTAAAGAGCTGCTGGGACAGGATCCGTCCACGCGAAGCGATTCTCATTGACTCCGATTTATGGCCCTCTTTTCTTGCGGTCGCCAAAGCTTCCAGAACACCGGTTTTTCTCGCAAACGCGCGTCTCTCACAGCGATCCGAAAAACGCTACCGGCAGTGGCGCAAGTTGACCGAGCCTCTTCTCTGGCGCCATCTCGCCGCGCTGTTTGCACAGGACGAAGTCGACGCGCAACGCTGGGCTCAAGCCGGTGTGTCGGCGGATCGCATCACCATCACGGGCAGCATGAAATACGATACCGAAGATTTCGTTTCCGAAACCAGCCCGCGATTTGTCGAATGGCTCCAGGAACGAGGCGTCGCACCCCATCGACCCGTTCTCTTAGGCGGCAGCCTGCATCCGGGGGAGGAAGAGCTTTTGCTTTCCTGCTTCAAGTCGTTGAAGCAGGAATTTGCCGATCTTTTTCTCGTCCTCGTTCCCCGACATGCCGAGCGATCTCCGGAAATCGTGAAGCTTCTGGATAAAGAGAGGATTGCGTTCGCGCTGCGTTCCGACCCTCGGTTTGAAAAGAGCACTTCCGTACTTGTCGTGAATTCAACGGGAGAACTGCGAGACTGGTATCAGACGGCAACGGCGGTGGTTGTGGGAAAGAGCTTTTGCGGGATCGGCGGACAGAACCCGGTTGAACCGTTACTTGCAAACAAACCGGTTATTGTCGGCCCGCATATGGAAAATTTTCAATTCCTGGTAGACGAATTGCGTAAGG
>DATMQC010000078.1:0-8626 GCA_035567275.1 Chthoniobacterales bacterium
TTACTCACCGCGAACCTCCACCCGGCGTGCAATTCAGGTTATACTCAAAAACGCTTGTGGCCCTCGCCATTTAAAGCCGTCTGTAAGGCGTGCCAGCCAAGCGTTGCGCACTTCAATCGCAGCGGAAACTTCTTAACGCCTCCAAAGGCTTGGAGATTTCCCAGTCCTTCGGCCGGAGGAGCATCTTTCGTCAGAAAATCGATAAACGCTCGCTTCAGATCCAGCGCCTCAGCCGTCGTCTTTCCCTTTAGCCGCGTGGTCATCAACGAGGTCGATGCCATGCAGATTGCGCATGCTTGCCCAACGAACTTTGCCTGCTCGATTTTTCCCTCCGGCGAACGGGCTATGAACACAACGACTTCGTCGCCACAGGCCGGATTGTAACCTTCGCCTTTGGCGGCCGGTGGCGGAAGCTCGCCAAAGTTTCGGGGCCGCTTCGAATGATCCAAGATGATCGTCTGGTACAGTTCGTCGATCTCCATCAGACTCCAAAATAGCGGATTGACCTCTGCATCACTTCGATGAGGCGATCAATCTCACTTTCCCGATTATAAAAGTAGAAGCTAGCACGAGCGGTGGCTTGAAGACCGAGTTTGCGCATGAGCGGTTGGGCGCAATGATGCCCTCCTCGCAGGGCGATCCCAAATTCGTTGGCATAAGCGACCAGATCGTGAGCGTGGATACTTCCCAGTTGGAAGCTGACCAATCCGGCTCGATCGTTTCGCGGCCCGAGGATCCTGATACCCGGAAGCGTCGATAGTTTCTGATAGCCAATCTGCCCAAGACGATGGTCGGTGGACTGGATCGCACGCCGACCCACTCTATCGAGGTAAGCCAGCGCCGCGGCAAGTCCGATTGCGCCCGCTATATGAGGTGTTCCGGCTTCGAAACGGTGAGGGCCTTCTTTCCACTCCGCCGTTTCGTACGTGACTCTGGAGATCATTTCGCCGCCAAATTGGTAGGGCTCCATATCGGCAAGAACCTCACGGTTTCCGTAAAGAACGCCAATGCCGGTGGGGCCGCAGCATTTGTGCCCGGAAAAAACGAGGAAATCGCATCCGATTTCCTGGACGTTAATCGGCGCGTGACCGGCACTCTGTGCTGCATCAACGAGCGTAAGAACTCCGTTTTTGCGTGCTATTGCACAGATTTCGTTCGCGGGATTGAGGCAGGCCAAGACGTTTGAAATGTGGGTGAACGCAAGAATGCGAACCGGGGCCTCTTGCAATCTTCGCTCCAGAAGTGACCAATCGATGCTCCCTTCGTCCCCTTGTACCGGCAAATATTGAAGCAACGCCCCGGTGCGCCTGGCAAGAATCTGCCAAGGGATGAGGTTTGCGTGGTGCTCCATTTCGGTGATCAAAATGACGTCGCCCGGCCGCAGCCGCGGCGATCCCCAAGCAGTAGCAACCAGGTTTATCCCCTCGGTCGTTCCGCGGGTAAAAATAATTGAGTCCTGCGATTCTGCGCCTATAAAACGGGCAATTTGCGCACGGGCATCCTCGTAAAGCCTCGTGGCGCGAGAACTCAACTCGTGAATGCCCCGATGGACGTTAGCGTGATCCTCGCGGTAATACCGGGCGATTTCATCGATGACGCACGTGGGATGCTGAGTGGACGCCGCATTGTCCAGATAGACGAGGGGGTGCCCGTTGACTCTTTGTTCAAGGATCGGGAAATCAGCGCGATACTTTTGAGCAAGCAGATCGGTCGACACATCCAAACATCCACCGGTCAACCGCTCGTTGCAACCCGCGCGATCTTCTGCTGCACTAGTATGTTTTCTTCCAGCTGTTACAATGTGCTCACAATTAAGAATGATCGATCCGATTTCTCTTGGTCTGCCGCATCGCGAGCCATTTCTTTTTGTGGAATCCGTCGACAAGCTCGAAGCCGGTTTGTTAGCTGAATGCTCGAAAACATTCAGCGGGACAGAAGCATTTTTCCGGGGGCACTTTCCCGGGAATGCAATCGTACCCGGCGTACTCCTAGTAGAAGGAATGGCTCAGACGGCGGGGATAGCGATTGGCAGGCCGGGAAAGCTTTTTTTGTTGACAGCGATCCGGTCGATGAAGTTTTTGCGGCCAGTCCGGCCTCTTGAGGCGATACATTTCAAAGCTGAAAAAATCGGGGATGTCGGTGGTTTGGTTCAATGTACGGTTGAAGCGCGGGTGGGGGAGGATTTGGCGGCTCAGGGACACGTTGTTCTCGCTGAAGCACCGTAAGCTGAACGAACATTCCGCGGTTTCGACTGTCGAATGAGGAATTATTGATGAAAAGAATCTTTTTAGCGATTTTTGGAATTTTGTCTTTGGGAATTGTCGTCGGGCCGGTGCGCGCCCAGATCGCTGTGCCGAAACCTGGCGATCCGTTGCCAAAGCTGGCGCTCAAATACCTTGGTAAAGAACCCGAACTGACTGGTAAGCCGGTCCTGGTTGAATTCTGGGCGACATGGTGCCCGCCGTGCCGGAAAAGTATCCCGCACCTAAACCAGATCTACGCCAAATACAGGTCTAAGGGCTTGGAGATTGTAGGGATTACCGACGAGAACGAAGCCACTGTGAAGAAATTTCAGCAACAAGTGCCGATGGATTACAACGTGGCGATCAACACACCTCAATCCGTCTACCAGCAATTTGGAATTGAGGGGATACCGACGGCTTTTCTGGTGGATAAGGGGGGCAAAATCGTTTGGACCGGGCATCCGATGGAACTAACGGAGGTCGAAATTCAAGGTGTTCTCAACTAATTGGGGCGAGGCGCCGGCCACCGGTCGTTGAATTGGAGAAAAGGATTGTTTTGTCGCTCCTCGCCTATCGACGTCATTGGTCCATGGCCCGGCAAAACCTTTGTTGCGTCGGGTAGAGTCAGGACTTTTTCACGGATTCCGTGAAGCAGCAAATCGCAATCGCCACCAGGCAAATCTGTGCGTCCGATGCCGCCCGCAAACAGGACATCGCCCCCGATAAGAAAATGATGAGCGGAAGAGTAAAAGCAGAGGCTCCCGGGACAATGCCCTGGCACAAGCAATACGCGAAATTTCAGTCCGCAGAGATCCAATTCGGGAGTCTCTTCTATCAGAAAGTCCGGGGTTACGGGGTCTGCTTCGAAATAGAATCCAAACCGTTTGAAGAAGTCCGGATCCGTGATTAAAGGGAGACTGTCACAGTGATAGGCAACTTCACATCCGAATATTCGCTTTATCTTGGCGGCGTCATCGATATGATCCACGTGTCCGTGCGTAATCAACAAAAGGTCCAGTTTTGCTCCGAGGTCGCGAACCCATTCGGCTGATCCGGTCGGGGCATCAAACAGAATGTTGCCTCCCTTGCCCAGGATGAGATAGGCGTTCGTGTCGAAGATGCCGCCAATAAACGTTTGAATCTGGAGCATAGTGAATAGAGATTTGAAGATTTGGAATACAAGAGTGATTTGGGCTTAATTGGAGAGCGTTTGTCCGTTTATGTCCGTGTGAACCTTGGTGGACGCATGAAAAATATTAGCATCACTGCGGCAGCAGTTCTGTTCGGGTTAATGTCTGATCTGGTTTTTGCAGATGAAAAGCCGGGTGCTCCCGATCCGCATCAGGTTGCCATTACCGTTGGCCGACTGCTGGAGCAAGGTCACTATAGCCGGCAGAAGCTCGACCCCGAGATGTCCAAGAGAATCCTCGCTACTTATCTGGAGAATCTGGATTACAACAAACTTTTCTTCACACAGCAGGATATAGACCAGATTACCCGGAAGTATGGTACGACTCTGGGCGATAGTATTCTTCTGGGAGACTTGCAACCCGCGAAGGAAATTTACAGCGTCTTCCGTGTTCGCGTAGAGGACCGCATCGCCAAGATCCGCCAACTTCTAAAGAGAGACTACTCATTTAAAAGCAGCCGAACGGTCGCTCTTGACCGCCGAAAGGAACCATGGCCCGCAAACGACGCGGAAGCCGATTCATTGTGGAGAGATCGTATCGAGGGAGAGTTGCTCCAGGAGAAATTGAACAAGTTTGCCATCGAACCGGGAACCAAGGTAGTGGGCCGGAGATACGACCAACTCATTAAAAGTGTCGAAGAACGGGATGAGGAAGATCTGAATCAACTCTTTTTGAATTCTGTTGCTCAGTCGTACGATCCTCACTCGGAGTACCTGGGTCGCTCGGATCTGGAAAGCTTCGAGATCAACATGCGCCTTTCTTTAACGGGCATTGGGGCTGAGCTGCGTTCGGAGGACGGCTACGCCAAGGTCCAGCGGCTCCTACCGGGCGGTCCCGCGCAGATGAGCGGAAAAATGAGCGTTGGGGACCGGATCGCCGCTGTCGCCCAAAGCAGAGATCCGTTCGTCGACACAGTGGACATGAAACTCGACAAAGTCGTCGAGATGATTCGTGGCAAGAAAGGGACCGTCGTTCGTTTGCAAATCATACCAGCCAATTCAACGGACCCCTCGAAACGCCGGGTAGTGGAGTTGGTTCGCGACAATGTGAAACTAACCGAGCAGGAAGCCAAAGCCGAAATTATCGAAAAGGATATGCCGGATGGAACGATCCAAAGACTTGGGTGGATCACGTTACCTTCCTTCTATCAGGACATGGAAAAGTCCAAAACGGGCAAGAGCACCTCACGCGATGTGGCCGCTCTTTTGAAACGCCTCGAGCAGGAGCAAATTCAAGGCTTGGTGATCGATCTGCGCAAAGACGGCGGAGGGTCCCTCGATGAAGCGATCAAGATGAGTGGATTGTTCATCAATCAGGGACCGGTCGTTCAGGTCAAGGACGCTAACGGTGACATTGACGTTTTGAAGGACCGGGAAGGCAGCGCTCTTTTCACCGGTCCGATGATTGTGCTGGTCAACAAATTGAGCGCTTCCGCAAGCGAGATTTTTGCCGCTGCCCTGCAGGATTATGGCCGTGCCCTTATCGTCGGCGATTCAAGCACTTTCGGCAAAGGAACGGTTCAGACGATGCTCGAGCTCGGGAGATTTATGCCGATGCTCGGCAATTCTTCCAATGACGCAGGTGCTCTGAAGTTGACGGTTCAAAAATTTTATCGAGTTGCAGGCGGATCGACACAACTGCGGGGTGTTATTTCCGATGTGAAGGTGCCGTCGCTGACGGATAACTCTGAATTTGGTGAAGCCGCTTTGCAGCACCCGCTGGCGTATGATGAGGTGGAGCCGGCTCCGATCGATGTCGCGGCGAACCGGAAGGCACTGTTCGTTGATGAGCTTCGGCAGCGTTCGGCAAACCGAGTCACCCAGGACCCACAATTTCAGGATATTGCTGACGACACCAGGAAGATCAATGATCGATTGAAGAACAACCGGCTTTCCCTCAATGAAGCGCTTCGCCGTGATGAAATGGCGAACGAAACCAAGCAAAGAGAGAAGGAAGAGACGGATCGCAAGAAGGCGGAAGCCGAAGATCGGACTAAGACTTTTGAGCTGGGTCTTGGTGATGTCGATAAGCCGCAACTGAAACTAGTGGAGAAAAAAACGGACACGGCTGCATCAAAGTCAGGAAAGGCAAAGTCTGCGCGCCCAAGTGACAATCCCGCCGAAGCCGCACTCGATGAGGATGATTCACCGGGTCTTAGCGATGGTGATCCGGTTCGACGAGAGACATTGAACATCTTGGGCGACCTGATCGACCTTGCTAAGTCGCCGCGCACCGTCGGGCGGTAATCGGAGCAATCGAATGCGTCGGCTGATTCCCGGTAGGGCCGCATCTCCGAGCCGGCCGTTCTAACGACGCAGACTCGTAAGGCAAGGGCGCTATTCTCGGCGGGCAGCTCGGAGATCTGCCCCTACCGCTGGCTGGCAATAACGCCGGGTCCAACTCGGGTAGGGCCGCATCTCCGAGGCGGCCGTTTCCGGCGGGGCAGCTCGGAGATCTGCCCTTACTGGCTTGTACTCGCATCATGCCAAGTTCCTTGCGCAAACCACAGAGCCTAAGGTATTTGCGTGTTACACAGCGCCGCGAGCGTCGCTGTGATAGTTCGCCAAGGCGACGGCTTCCCCGAGGTCGATAGTTCCGTCAAACAGTGCACGGCCTATGATCGTTCCATACAAGCGCGGCATAGCCGCCAATTGTTTGATCTGGTCGAGGTTCGCAACGCCTCCGCTCGAAATTATCTGGCAACGTGTGCTCTCAAGAATTCTCTCAAGCGCCGGAAAGTTGGGACCGATAAGAGTGCCATCTGTGGCGATGTCCGTAAAAATGATCGTCCCCACGCCAAGCTTTTCGACCATCCGAATGAAATCGTGAGCATTGATGGAGGTAACCTCCGTCCAGCCTCTCACCGCCACCCGGCCATCTTTCGCGTCAACGCTGACAGCGATCCTGTCTCCGCCGAAACGATTCACCAGATTCTCCAGAAAGATCGGACTATCGACCGCGCCTGTTCCAATCACGACTCGGGCAACACCGGTTTCAATGAACGTTGAGGCAGCCTCAGGAGAGCGAATGCCTCCACCCACTTCAACTGGAATGTTCAACGTGCGGACAAGCTTTTTAATGATTTCGATGTTTTTGGGCTCTCCGGTAAAAGCGGCGTTCAGATCTACGACGTGTAAACAGCTTCCGCCTTCTTCTTCCCATTGTCTGCCAAACGCTAATGGGTCGTCCGAATAAACGGTCTTGTCCTCAAGCTTTCCTTCGCGTAAACGCACCACCTGTCCATCCAACAGGTCGATCGCCGGTAATATGATCATGATAGTAGTGAACTAACAAACTGCCGCAAAATTGCCAATCCGTTCTCCTGGCTTTTCTCGGGGTGAAATTGCGTGGCCAGCAAATTGTCCGTTACGACAGCTGCCGCAAATTCCTCTCCGTAGGTTGTCGTAGCTGCGACTATTGAGCCCTCCTGGGGAGCAGGATAGTAAGAATGCACAAAGTAGACAAACGGATCTTTTGGTAGATCAGGAAAACGTTCGTGAGCCGGCCTCGTCCATTTCAGACGGTTCCACCCGATCTGCGGGACCTTAATGCCGGCGGTCTTGAATCGCCGAACGTTGCCTTCCAAAAATCCCAGTCCCTCTACCCCGGGCGACTCCTCACTTGCTTGAAACAAGAGTTGGTAGCCAAGGCAGATTCCCAAAAACTTTCGGCCGTCCGCCAGCCAATCCCGGATCGGTTCAAAGAGATTTCGCTCCTGAAGATGACGCGCTGAATCGCCAAACGACCCAACGCCAGGAAGGACAAGAGCGTCGAGGTCACTGGAGAGGGGTCCACTGCTGATTCGCCGAACTTCGGCTCCTACCCTCTGCAGGGCGTTTGAGACGCTCCGAAGATTGCCGGATCCATAGTCGATCATCCCAATTCTTGCCGCCACTGTCATAGTTCTCCTTTCGAGCTTGGCACACCTTTAACCCGTAGATCCAATTGGCAGGCCTGATCCAGCGCTTTGGCCATTCCCTTGAATATCCCTTCAGCCATGTGATGACTGTTTCTGCCGTGGAGAATCTCAACGTGGAGATTCAGACTCGCGTTCGAGCTCAAAGCGCGGAGAAATTCTTCGACGAGTTCAAAATGAAATTGGCCCATCGGCCCCACTCTCTCCGGAACGCCATAGTGCAAAAACGATCTGCCGCTCAGGTCAACCGCGACACGAGCCAGTGTCTCATCCATGGGAACCAGCGACCAACCATAACGCCGGATGCCTGTCTTATCTCCCAGCGCTTTTGCAAGGCATTTGCCCAAGACGATGCCCGTATCTTCTACGCTATGATGGAAGTCGACCTGCAAATCACCACGAACGTCAATTTGGAGATCGAACAGGCTGTGTTCGCTGAACAACGTCAACATGTGGTCGAAAAAAGGAATCCCCGTTTGGATCGAGGACGAGCCGGATCCATCGATGATGAGATCGATAGAGACATAGGTCTCGCGTGTCTCCCGCTGCAGGGATGCCCGGCGACTGTCACTCATAGAGCGGCGAGCATACCACACTAGTGCACCGTCTCGCATATAATTAGTGACGTCGTTGCGTTCAAAATGGGCCGCCGGCAAGGCGCGAGGAGGGCGCATATCTAAAGCGATACGTAACCGACGAGCAACGCAGCCGCCGGCCCATTTTCAACGCAACCCTCTGGGCCGCGGCCGGTTGGCTGTTTTTCCGCGTTGCTCGCTCGACCCGTATCGATCCAGATATGGGCGCTTCGCTCGCGCCTTGAAAAACAGCCAACTGACCTGCGGCGAAACCAAAGGGATTTAGGAGACGGTGCACTAGATTCCCAATCCCCAATGCAAGTATATTCATTACTATTCTAAACTGCTTGAGCCTGATGATTTATTCCCGAGAACCGGTGAATATTTGCTAACTTTCTTTTTTTTATTGAGCGAATTTTAGCGAATCAACGAATTCGCGTTACCGGGTTAAACCGGTCGACCACCTGATATATTCGACGCTGCTCCCAACGCGACCTTGAGATCCTTAGATCTCGTCGGTCTGAGGCTCGGCCTCGCTAGTCAGGAATAATTCCTGGTCACAATTGGTATGGACCTGATGACGGGTGTGCTCCGGCACGCCGCATCCTATCAACCAGAATACAATTATGTCAGACTTCATCGGAAAAAATACAAACGACGACGGCGTTGACCGTCGAGGATTTCGCAAATGCATGGCCTGGG
>DATMQC010000079.1:0-3552 GCA_035567275.1 Chthoniobacterales bacterium
TTGCATCACCATTCCCAGATTATCTCTAAGCAATTTCGAGAGCGCTCGTACCTTGCCTTCGACGCTCATCTCCTGCAACTGACTGCGCCGGTAATATTGAAAAGAGTGTTCAAGGATCCGCGCCATTTCCCACGCGGTTGCGGGCGAACCGGCAATTGCCATCACCGAATGTCGATCAATCTCCAGAACCTTGTCAGCTCGATCGTACATTACCACGTTGCCTGCGGTAGCCCTGCGATCGCCGGCGACAAGAACGCCCCCGGCAAATTTAAATCCAAGGATTGTCGTGGCAATCGTTTCTTTGAACTCCAAATGCCTTCCCGAAATGGGAGGGGCATCGCCGAGCAATTGATGCCGCTTCAACAGCGCCAGGAAATCGCCAGTCGAACGATCCGGAGGCTTCAACCCTTCCATGCTACTGGCCGGTGCGCTGCCGGTAACGCTTCGACTGATTCGGATCCACCTTACGCATACGCTTTAGCAGATCCTTTGTATCGGGCTTCGAAACGTCCGGCGATCGCGGGCCCTCGCCGCCGCCCTGTTTGGGCTCCCATGGAACCGGAGTTGGTGGTTTTTGCGTCCTCTCGGGCATACGGGATATTAACAATTTTGGCGCTTGAAAGCAAATCATGATCGCTTTTGCGAGCAGATTCAGGACCACTACCCGCCCGGAGTCGGCTGAGGAGTCGCAGAGGGGATTTTAATCGTTTGGCCTGCCTGGAGTTTCTTGGCATCCTCGATCTTGTTCAGTTGCTGAATCTCTTCCACACTGACTCCGTATTGCTTCGAGATCTGAGTCAATGTTTCCCCTTTCGCCACGACGTGCGTTCTTACATTTCCCGCATCGGCCGGCGATGGATTTTCAACCCCTGCTGTGGCGGGATTCGCACTTGCGCCCCCGGGCGCGGGAGTCGCGGCAGGTTCAGCAGCCTTCGCCGCTGGCACTCCCCCCTTCTGCTTCAACGCATCGCTAAGCTTCGCAACTTCCTGTGCCAACCGATCGATTTTTTCCCCTTGCGCCTTGATCTCGGCTTTAAGCCCATCCAATTCCACAATCTGAGCTTTGAGGGTCAAGGCTTCACCTTTCGCGGGTTCGTTGGTTCGCTCCTGAGCCGGCGCGAATGCGGTGACTCCCAGCGTCATCAAAATCGCGAGAGGGATACTCTTTAGGTCCATTCAGACCTGTCTACAATCGCGTCTGGAGACATGCAACCATTTCCTCCCTGATCGGGTCTGTAAATCCTAAGCACCAAATGCTTAGTAAGTGAGTGCGCCAATCGCGAGCTCCGGGCGGACTTCCGAGCTCCTAAGCGGGAAAACGGCCGCCTCGGAGATGCGGCCCTACCGACCCGGGCCACTGGTCTGCCTCGTAATAGCCGTCGCCTCGGAGATGCGGCCATGCCATGCCGCTTTGGCCAGGGCGGGCTCGGAGTTGAAATCTGTAGCCCAGCGAAAAATAAATCGGTAGAGTGCCTGCCTTTCTTCGCAAATGAACACTGTATCTGATTTCATTTCGCATCATTATCGCCACTTTAACGCTGCAAGCTTGAAAGACGCAGCGGAAGGCTACAAGGCTCATCTTGAAAAAGGTGGTAAGATGCTGGTCACAGTCGCGGGCGCAATGAGTACCGCGGAATTGGGTCTTTCCCTAGCCGAGATGATTCGGCAGGACAAAGTGCATGCCATCTCCTGTACTGGCGCCAACCTTGAGGAAGATGTCTTCAATTTAGTTGCGCACCATCATTACAGACGAATCCGGAACTGGCGTGAATTGAAGGCGGAAGACGAGCAAGCTCTGCTTGATCTACACCTGAACAGGGTCACCGACACCTGTATCCCGGAAGGCGAAGCGATGCGACGGATTGAAAAGGCCGTTCTGGAGGAATGGGTCAAGGCCGATCAAGGGGGACGCAAGCTGTTTCCTCACGAATTTTTCTACGAAATACTCCGCGATGATCGCTTGAAACCCTCTTATCAAATCGATCCGAAAGACAGCTGGTTGTACGCGGCCATGAAGAAGAATCTGCCGATGTTTGTGCCTGGGTGGGAAGATTCGACGCTTGGAAACATGTATGCGGGTCATTGCATCGCCGGCGACGTGAAGAACGTGCATACGGCGCGAACAGGCATCGAATACATGATTTCCCTGGCGGACTGGTACACGAGGATATCGGAAGAATCATCGATCGGCTTTTTCCAGATTGCCGGCGGCATTGCAGGCGATTTCCCGATATGCGTCGTTCCTATGCTTCACCAGGATTTGAGGAGGGAAGATGTCCCTCGATGGGGCTACTTCTGTCAGATCAGCGATTCGACGACGAGCTACGGATCTTACTCGGGCGCGGTTCCCAACGAAAAGATCACCTGGGGCAAGCTTTCTCTGGAAACGCCGAAATATATTATTGAGTCGGATGCAACAATAGTTGCGCCCCTGATCTTCGCCTGGATTCTGGGCTGGTAAGAGAAAGAAGACAGAATTCAGGAGTCAGAAGACAGGAGTTCAGGACGGTAAGCCAATGAAGTTAAGCAAATAGCCCAGCCAAGGGCGCCCCGATCATTTTGCTTACCAAGGGAGGGACGGGCTCCGTTCCGTCCCATTATTTGGAACGGCCGGCTCGGAGATCCGGCCCTAGCTCCGATCATTGACGACTGGTCCTGTTTTAATCAAAAATCAAGCTCCATCACTGAACGCCTAACTCTTTGCCCATCAAGCGCTTCCACCACCGGTTCCTGGAGAGTTTAGGCAACGGGATGCGACGTGAAAACGGCAACGCAGGAGAACGCAGGAGGGACAGGTCAATATTCGAAGAGCCACCTGTATCCCTCGCGCATCCTGTTCTCTCGGTTTGATACGTTCCAAGGTGTCCTTACCAAGCGGGAAGGCGAAGCGGCGAATCGGATGCATCGACGAGCTCCGAAACCGCTTGCGCAAGGTTCACGGGATTTCTCGGCTGCTGATGGCTCACCCGAGCCCCAAAGGTCTCGGCTGCAAGGCCTAGCAGGTTGAGTGACTTAGCAGCACAGGAGCGGAAACGCCACGATTCGGAGTTGGTCGCCCGGTGACAAGACCGAAATCAACACGAGACGCTGCGAGAGCAAATGATCTTTTGATTCGTCGGAAACCGAAAACGGTTCGGGAGTTCCGCAATCGCCCTTGGCACTGAAGAAAGAGAAGCATGGAAATTTCATAATATTTATTGCTTCGAAATACCCTTAAGACTTCGTGCCGTAAATAGAACTAACGGATAGTCCATCGCGGTTTTCTGGACCGTCTTCGAGGCGGCCGGGTTCGCTTGCTCTCGCCGGGCCCTCAGCCTGACCTCGCAATTCTCTGGTGGAGATCTCGGACAGACGGGTAAATGTGCCGATAAACTGTCTCGTACCCCTCATGATAAATCTGTGCCCAACCGGCGGGCGCATGAACAGCCGATTCCCGAAACTCAATGTGTCGATGGACGTCCCGGACCGACTCATAGATGCCCACCCCTAATCCGGCCAAAATCGCCGCACCTCGGCAGGCGGCTTCTTCGATTTCCACAACACTGAAAGGGA
>DATMQC010000080.1:0-11746 GCA_035567275.1 Chthoniobacterales bacterium
ACCATACACGTCATCAGCGACGTCCACGGAGAAGACCAGAAGCTTCGGCATGTGATTAATAACGCGTCGGGCACGTTGCGTCCCATGGTCGAACGACTCTTCAGGGAGTATGTTACTCGGGCACGTTTTCAGGAGATTTTGACGCTGATTTTTTACCCGGCCGAAGTGGTCCAGCGCCTCGAAAAGACGCTTCAAACCGTTGAGGCGCAAAAAGCCTATGCTCAAGGGACGCTGCACGATCTATTCGCAGTGGTGCGACTCCTGGCGGCGAGACGTAGTCTGCGCCACGCGACCCGCGTATTTCCAAATGAATACCGGGAGCTTTTCGCCGAGATACTGCATGCACCCTCCACGGATCGGCATCGCAGTTATGTGGAGGCGATTATCAATGCGCTAGCACACAAAGGCCGGCTCCTGCATTTGATCCACCTGACCGGCCGCGTCATCCGGAATCTGGCTATCGATGAATTGGTCATAGCGGGTGACTGCTGGGATCGGGGGCCTCGCGGGGACCGGGTTGTGGATTATCTCATCCAGCAACCCAACGTGTCGCTGACGTGGGGGAATCATGATGCTGCCTGGATTGGTGCTTGTTTGGGACATGGAGCGCTGATTTGCCAGGTACTTCGGATCTCCATCCGTTACCAGCGGCTGCTTCAACTGGAGGAAGGTTATGGTATCCCCCTTGCCGCTTTGGATCATTTAGCGCGCACTGTCTACATGGAAGACAGGGCTGAAGCGTTTGCGGTCAAGGGCGCGGCGCCGTACGAAGCTGAGATGATGGCGCGGATGCAAAAAGCTGCTGCTATTATGCAGTTTAAACTCGAAGGGCAGGCGATCGGCCGCCGTCCCGAGTGGCGGTTAGCGCACCGCCGGCTTCTGCATCATATCGATCCCTTGAAAGGCACTGTCGAAGTCGATGGAAAGCTTTACCCTCTCCGCGATCGCTATTTCCCGACGCTTGATCCGAGCAATCCTTATGAGTTGAGCCCGGACGAGGCGACTTGCGTGGCGCAGCTCCGGGAGTCTTTTCTGGCCAGCCAGAAGCTTTGGACACAGATAAGCTGGCTCGTGTCCCGGGGCCGGATGCACCTTGTGCGAGAGGGGCACCTTATTTTCCATGGATGTGTACCTGTCGATGAATCAGGCGAATTTTTGCCGATGGCGGTTGCCGGAACGTTGTATAAAGGGAAGGCGCTTTTCGACGCAATTGAACGCGAGATCTATCGGCTCATGGAAGAGGGAACACGGCGGACCGAAGAGGCGGACCTCCTGTGGTATCTATGGAGCGGTCCCGAGTCGCCGTTATTTGGCAAGGACCGAATCACCACGTTGGAACGCGATCTTATCGCTGATGAGCATACCCACCGCGAAACGAAAAATCCGTACTTCCGACTCATCCACGAAGTGTGGTTTTGCGATAAGGTTCTGTCGGAATTTGGCGTCAATCCGGCCGACGGCATGATTGTCAATGGCCATGTTCCGGTAAAGGTCGAGGCAGGCGAGTCTCCGGTTAAAAGGAGCGGCAAAGCCGTCACCATAGATGGCGCCTTCTCTGAGGCCTACGGAGATCACGGATTCACATTGGTTCTGGAACCTTTGCGAACGTACATCGCAACGCATCATCATTTTGAGTCTGTGCAAGCCGCCATTGAGCGGGGAGCTGATATTGTGCCAAACAGAACAATTGTGCGCGAGTGGGATCAACCTCGCCGTGTCGCTGACAGCCAGCGTGGACGGCATGTACGCTTTGCGATTGAGTTGCTCGAACAACTGATTGAAGCATACCGCAATCACGAGCTTCCGCAGCGGTTCTGATCATCTCCAAGGGACTGGCGGTGCAAGCTCTTAATGGTCGGTCTCGGCGGGCAGCTCGGAGACTGCCCCTACCGCGCTTGTACACCGACCGATCGCAAGTTCCTTGCACAAGTCACCAAGCCGCAGGTCTTTGTGAACCTAGCAGGGCTCATCCGGGTCGCAAGCGTTTTCGAGCCTCGCGAGCGCTCGCAAATAATCCTGTTTCCACCGGCGATAGCGCGATTCAAGCCAGAGAAATCTTCCTACGCAGACAGCCACAACGGCGACATAAACGGTATGGTAAACGGCAAAAAGCACGAAGTCATCGGCGAGAATCAGAGGTATGTGAATCAACGCGCCAATTCCAAAGATCAGCAGATGCACCATAATACTGATTTCTGAGGGACGCCGCTGCCAAAGCCATTTCGCCCGGCGATACTCATCGATATCAAGATTGGGCCGTCTGCCGTTTCGCAGAATCTGCGACGGTTCGGCGTCGGGGAAGTTGCGGAGGATCCAGGAATCCGGCCTGAGCCAATGTTCGTTCATACCAGGTTTGGGGCAGACTCTATCCTAGCGTCCCTCCTCCGAAATAGCATGCATTTTGTTGCGATCAGCTTCGCTCGGCTGCGTGAGCATCAAACTCAGCGAGCGACGTGAACTTCTGCCCAATCGAGACGTTCCTCGATCAGGTGGAACGCGGCATCGCCAATCTCGCCATTTTTCCGAAGCTGAAGCAACGCATCTCGTTCGGCGGAAATCGCGAGGCCTTCAATGCGGGTCAGGCCTGATTTCAAGCTTTCTGGCTCAGAATGTCCATCCCCGCCGGCGCGCCTTTCATATTCGCGGCGGACTACTGCCACTTCCTGGGAAGGTGGCAGATTAGCGAGAATGCGCAGAGCTGCTTCCGATGTCGCACGAATGGCATGTCTGACTTCGCTCTCAACCGCCCCATCGTCCTTAAAAGCAAGCGCAAGCATGAGCGGCCGCAAGGTTAACCCCTGAATCGTGAGCGTGCCGAAAACGACACAAAATGCGGAAAAAAGAATGAGGTCCCGGTAGGGAAAACCAGGTGTCTCTCCGCTCGCCTGCGGCAAGGAAAGAGCGGCGGCGAGCGTAACGATGCCGCGCATTCCGCACCAGGAGATGATTACGCCACCTTGGACAGTGGGCCGCATCATCGGGCGCGGCAGCGCAACGCCGTATCGCCGGTTTTTCCACCGGACGACGCTGTTGTAGCTCATAACCCAGACGATTCTGACGAGAATAGCCGTGGCGCAGACGGCTAGTCCTAACTTTAGATAGGTCGACCATTCCTGAGCGGTTAACCGATGCAAAAAAAGTTTGAGCTGAATCCCGACCAGGATAAAAACCAGGATATTCAAAGTGAACACGACGACTTCCCAAACGGCGTACGATGGTATACGCATGCGCGCCGGGATGATTATCGGACTGATTCGAGCGACAGTTATCGAGAAGCAGACCACAGTGATGATACTTGAAAGGTGCAATCGCTCGGCTGCTATCCATACGAGGAAGACCCCTAGAAATTGGATGAGGATGGCAGTTGCGGTATCTGAAATCCGCGATGCAAACCGGACATAAAGTTTTCCGAGTAAAAGGCCAAAAAATGCGCTTGCAATCGTGCCGAGAGCGAGAAGGGGAATGGCATGCAGAAGCGCGGCCGTCCCCGTGAAGCCGGCTGCGAGCCTTAAGATTAAAAGCGCGCTGGCATCGTTAAAAAGGCTTTCACCTTCAAGAATAACGAGGACGCGATGGGGTGGTCTCAAATGCTGAAGCACGGCGGTGGCGGCGGAGGCATCGGGGGGAGCAACGATTGCTCCAAGCGCGATCGCGGCAGACCATGGCATGTCCGGCACCAGCCAACGCACCACGAAGGCGACCGATACGACTGTTAACGTGACAGCTACCAGAGCCAGACCTGCGACCGGCCGCCAGTTGTCCTTCAAGTCCCGAAGAGACGCATCATAGGCGGCGTCAAGCAAGATCGGCGCAACGAACAATGCGAGAATCAGATCCGGACCAAGATTCAGCTCCGGTAGGTTCGGCGCGAATGCCAATCCGGCGCCTAGAAGAGCCAGCAAGACCGGATAGGGAGTGTTCAACCGGCGCGCGACGCCCGCGAGAATGACCCCCAAAAAAAGCAACGCGAGAATGAGTTCAAACTGCAGCACGGCCGGACATGCTTACAATGTGGTTGGGGATTTGCAATATTGAACGCGATTCAACGTTGGTCGATAACCGCCGCAGGCGCAACCATCAGCGGCCATCAGAAGGTGTGAATTTTCTCGCAATATTCGGATGCTGGAGCCAACGTCGGAAAGCGTAACAACTGTAAAAGGAAAGAATGAGAATTTTCTCTTTGACAAGGGTCCTGCGGAACTCTGTCGTAATGCTGATTTCCCTGGCGCCGATCATTGGCACAACGGTCGGTAGCGCGCACCAGAAACGTGAGTATACGCAGTATTCCATAGTGCCGGCATACCTTAACGATGACGAGCGACAGCTGGAAGAGCGACACCTGAGACAGGTCCAAATCGCGTTGCGACAGCGGGGTTATTACTCCGGAGCCGCGGACGGTTTCCTGGGCTACAGAACTGACATCGCAATCTCCCGGTTCCAGCTTAAGCATTGCCATGCCGTTCGGCCGGTTGTTGACCGATGGCTCCTGGTCAACCTTGGAATCGTTAAGCCGCTTGTGCACTGACAGAAGATAGAAGACAGAATTCAGAACCGTTCCGCTCCGAACTCCAAACCCCCGAACTCCGAACTGTGAACCGCGAACGGCGTTCCAGGTAGTTATCGATCAATGTTGACGCAAGCGCTGGAGGGCGTCCGCTCCGTCGGCGCCGTGAAATGGTGTTGATTTGCGGCCGGCAACGGCTGCGAGAGACCGCAGCCCTCCAAGTCTCCGCCGATCATCGTTGCCGCGAACGGATGGCCTAGCTAACGAATTTGGACGATTGTACCGATAGGGCAAACATCGAATATTTTTCGAGCTTGCCGCTCGGAGCCGACCCGAATGCATCCGTGGCTGGCGGGATGGCCGGGATTAACTCCGTAGTGAATCCCCACCTCGGAAAATGAAAGCCGCAGGAAATAGGGCATTGGAACCTTATAAATTGTTGAACGTTGAAGCCTGATTTTGTCGGTGACCAAGTACATTCCGGGGGGTGTTGGTTTGTCGTGACGCCCGGTTGAAATTCCGGCCGTTAAGTAGGGAAGTCCTCTTTCAAAAACTGTAAGCTTCTGGTTGGAAAGAGAAATCTCGATTCGATAGCGAGCGTCATTTGGATCGAGTCCCAAAAGCATCTGTGCAAGATCCGGGTAGCCGCACCTGGCGGCGTACTGGGCCGGTACCCAATCATACCCTTTACTTTGCGCATAGAGTTTAGCGCCGTTGGCAATAAGCAGCCGGCAAATCGCAGTTTCTCCAAGTCCTGCCGCGATGTGGAGCGGCCGGAAATCCGAGCCGTTGCTGTAGTAATGGAACATTCGCGGGCTCAGGACCTTGACTGCGTTCAATTCAGAATCTGAAAGGTTGATCTGGAAGTTTGGATCACAATCTTGCTTAAGAACGCTCTCGACGAGAACGATATCGCCGGAAAGGATCGCCTGAGTCAAATTGTCTCGTAGCTTTTGTTGCTCTTGAATCCGCGCAATGCTCAGTCTCGAGTCGGGCTCGAACTGAGCGAATAGCAATAGAAGAACGAGAAAAGTCATATGGCGATGCTCTACAAGAAAACGGTGCGCCTATCTCACCATTTATTGCGACGATTTGATCCGAAGCTTAAACCGAAAGTGAAAACGATGAATGCGCATACGGAAAATGTTGGTTGTGGATCTCAAACCCGATAATCTGGGCTGCCAATGACCTCCCAAAGTTTCGCGGCACGTATCATTTTTGCTACCTTGCTTCGCGGATGCAGCCGGTTGCGGCAATCCATTGTATTGCATAATCTATACTTGATTATTTGCAAGCCACATCGGAACAGTGAGCTGTCGCCCACCAAAATGTTCAGAGATATCTTTCCTCTTCTAAAAAATCGAGTCGACCTTCACGCAAGAGTCGTCACCTAGTGCACTAGCTGTCCAAACTTCCGGTTCATCAACCAAGAATTAGATGCGAATGGAACGCAGCAATTCTTTGGGATTGAACCAATTACGTTGTTACCTGCAGAGATGGAATTGACTGCGGACGGTGTGAGCCGAAAGCCCGAAAGAATAGAGAAGAAAAAGCGTGAACTTCATCCAAATATTGATTCTCGGCCTCGTCCAAGGTGCGGCGGAACTTCTTCCGATCTCAAGTTCGGCCCATGTGATCATTGCTGAAAAGCTGATGGGACTGGATCCGTCCAGTCCGGAAATGACTTTTGTGCTGGTGATGCTTCACACCGGAACGATGTTTGCCGTCATAGCCTATTTCTGGAAGGCGTGGAAGGAACATTACTTTTCGAGTGTCGCGACCTTTAAGGTAAACGCCTTGAATGTTATCATTGCTACGATTGTAACCGGAGTTATAGGGATAACGCTCCAGTTGATAATCGAAAAGATATTCTTGAAAGGAGCGGAAAAGGCGGAAGTCGAATCGCTGTTTTCCCAGCTGCCGCTTATTGCCGTGGCTCTACTTGCAGTGGGCGTATTGATTATCTATTCCGGGCTACGGGAAGAGCAGAGGCGGGGCGCCCGCAATGTAGATTCCAAAAAGGCGTGCTGGATTGGGGCTGTTCAGGGGCTTTGCCTTCCATTTCGCGGATTTTCCCGCTCGGGCGCGACGATCTCGACTGGTTTGCTGCTCGGTGTCGGGAGACGCCGCATGGAGGAATTCAGTTTTGCATTGGCCGTTGTGTTAACTCCTCCGGTCATAGTGAGAGAGTTGCTTAGATTGGTGAAGGGTCACTCGGAGGTTACGCATCCATTCCATGTTATGCAGCTGGTGTTGCCCGGATTGTCAGGAATGGTTTGTAGCTTTTGTGCCGGCCTGCTAGCACTTTGGCTGCTGTCCAAATGGTTGGAATCGGGGCGGTGGAAGTTTTTTGGTTACTACTGTTTGGCAGCGGCCGTCGCAGTATTTGTGCTTTCCAAGTTCGGGTTTTAAATCTGCATCCCGAAGTTTGAAAGCTCGTCCATCGTGCTCGTCGTCGTCCTGGTCCTCGTGAATCTCGCTGTCGGCTCAACGAATTATATAATATAACACAACAAAACAATCGCGAGGAAGTCGACCTCCTCAGCGCAAACGCCCGACATTCGAGGACGACCGCGAGGACGAGGACGAGAACGATTCCCAGGACTTCGGGATTAACTACCTACCTCTTTTGTACGAGGATGACACCGGCAAGCAAGAGGACTATGCCCACCAGACGCATGAAACTAAGCGGCAATTTGGCGACTCCGAACCATCCAAAAGTATCGACCAGACAGGAGCCTAGCATTTGACCTAAAATGGCGGAACAGATCGTTGTCACCGCACCCAGGCGGGGGATAGAGAGAATATTGCCCAGGACATAGCCGATGCCGAGAAGACCGCCGAGGAAAGCCCAGGTTGGAGCAGTTTGCATCCCTTTGAAACCGGTTCCGCCGCCGAATGCGGCCGTCAAGCAGGTGAGGATTAAACCGCCTGACAAAAATGAAATAGCAGAACTCAAAAGAGGCGACTCTACTGCAAGCCGCAATCTGAAGTTGATTGGACCCTGAATTGCGATGCAGAAACCGGCGGAAATCATCAGAAGAATTAACAGCAAGCGCATAAGATAGGGTGGAAAGAGAAACGAGGTGATGCAATGATATCCGGATAAGATTACTTCGCCGTTGCGCTGGTGACTGTTCGTTTGGTCACCCGGTTGCCGCGCGACTTTGGGCCCCGCACGACAAATTCGTCAGCCGCGAAGGCTTGCTCGTCAACTCTGGCACCTTTTACATGCCTATATTTGAGACGAACCTCAGTCACGGAGCGATCGGTCAAGCACCTGATTTTTGCGTGTTCCTGAGCGCAATTATAGTCGCGATTCATAATCGCTCCGCCAAAAGTAAATCGTTTGATGAACGTTGCGGCGGAGGTGCTGTAAACAATCGTAAAAATCTTGTCGCGATCGAAGATATTGAAATAGGTGAGATTCTTGTCAACAAACAACTTTTCCGGAGGTGGCATGACCTGGTACCGCCCATCATCCCAAACCAGAAGCAGCCGATCAAGAGGCGAACATCGGAAGGAAGCGTCGCCCTTTAGAGCGTGTCCCAGAAAACCCCGTTCGCTGTCAAATACGATGGCCAGCTCGTTCGCGGTCAGTTCGCGAACATCTATCTCTTCGGCGGTCGCTGACTGAGTGCGTCGCTTAAATTGCTTGCCGTACTGAGCGACGAGTCTCTGAAGGTAATCGATCGCGAAGGCAGGAACGTTTTTCAAGCGTTTTTCGACATCCTTTAGATCCCGCAGGATCTTAAGGCTCTCTTCCTGGTTCTTTTTCAAGTCGAACCTGGAGATGCGCTTGATGGGCAGGCTTAAGAGCATTTCAACATCGGGGAGCGCGATTTCGCGGGCCAGTTGACTCTTGAAGGGATGAAGTCCTTGAAGGACTGCCTGCTGCACTGCCTCATGCGATTCACATTCTTCAATGCGTTTGTAAATGCGATGCTCGATAAAAATCTGGATAAGCGATTTCCAATGCAGCTCATCGCGAAGCTCCGTTTGACGGAGTTCGAGCTCCTTTGTTAGAAGCGAGACTAATTGTTCAGTATTGAATCGAATGACCTCATCGACGTCCATCTGGACCGGTCGATCTCCTTTAATGACGACGATGTTGGAATGGATCGTTACCTCGCACTGGGTGAAATGGTAGAGAGCCGCAATGGCTTTTTCCTGGTCTTCTCCCGGAGACAGGGTCACTAGAATTTCAACGTTCGCTGCGGTGAAATCGTTGATCGAACGGATCTTGATTTTTCGCTTTCTGGCCGCTTCTTCGATGGATGCTATGACCGATTCAGTTGTTGTGGAGAAAGGTATTTCGCGAATGACTAGCTTGTTTAAATCGTGCTTTTCCATCTTTGCGCGCAGCTTGATCTTCCCGTTGCCCTTATCGTACTCGCTGCTATCCATGAGGCCGCCCTGTTGAAAATCCGGGAGGAGCTTAAATCTCTTATCCTGCAGAACACAGATTTGCGCTTTTAGTAGCTCGATAAAATTGTGCGGCAGTATGCGAGTTGAGAGGCCTACGGCGATGCCCTCAGAGCCGAGCGTTAAGAGCAACGGAAGCTTGCTTGGCAGCAGCAGGGGTTCACGATTCCTGCCGTCATAGCTTGAAATGTAAGTCGTTAACTTCGGATTGAAGATCTCGTTGCGCGCTAGATCGGTGAGACGGCATTCAATATACCGGGATGCCGCAGCGGGATCTCCGGTGAAAATATTTCCAAAGTTCCCCTGACCTTCAATCAGGTAGCTTTTGTTGGTCAGGTTGACTAACGCCTCTTCGATCGATGCGTCGCCGTGCGGGTGATATTGCATGGCGTGTCCGACAATATTGGCAACTTTGTTAAAGCGGCCATCGTCTTTCTCGTAGAGAGCATGCAAAATCCGTCTTTGAACCGGCTTCAAGCCGTCCTCTAACTGGGGAATTGCTCGATCCCTGATGACGTAAGATGCGTACTGAATGAAGTTTTCATCGATCAGGTTTCTGAGAGGATCTTCCGGCAAATGGAGCAAAGCAGTGGTTTGAGCCATGGAAAAGGAGTGGCTGTTTTTTTATATTCTTTTACGTACTCTTAATCTGACGTCCATTCAGGGCGACTCGCTTTCTTGGGAAATGTTCTACCCGGGGTTAAAACGCCCTTTTGCCCCTTCGGGGCAGGATTCTAGGCGCTTACCTCCTCGACCTGCAGGTGATCCATAATATATTCGCGTCGCTGGGGCGAATTCTTGCCCATGTAGAATTGAAGCAAGGGTTGAATCGCATGTGCGTCGTCGACGTTGACACGGGTAAGTCGCATGTCTGGGCCAATGAATGTCTTGAACTCCCCTGGTGAGATTTCTCCAAGTCCCTTGAAGCGGGTCACTTCACTGGTGCGAAATTTTTTGGTAGCCTCATCGCGCTCTGCCTCCGAATGGCAATAGATAGTCGTTTTTTTGTCCCGTACGCGAAAAAGAGGAGTTTCAAGAATGTAGACAAATCCCAGGGTAATAATATCAGGAAAAAACCGAAGAAAGCAGGTGATCAATAAATTTCGGATATGTAATCCATCTACATCCGCATCGGTCGCCAGAACCACCTTGCCATAGCGCAGGTTGCGCACGTTTTCTTCAACGTTCAAGGTCCGCATCAGGTTAAAAATTTCATCGTTCTTGTAAACGATCGTGCGGTTAAGGTCCCATACATTCAGAGGCTTACCCTTAAGAGTGAATACCGCCTGGGTGTTCGGGTCCCGGCAACTGGTGATGGACCCGGCCGCGGATTGACCTTCGGTAATAAAAATAGTCGACTCTGTGCCGCTCTGCCTTTCCAGGTTCAAGTGAATCTTGCAGTCCTTCAGCTGTGGTATTCGAAGAGAAATCGCCGCGGTTCGCTCTCTTGCCAGTTTTCGCACATCCTGCAACTCTTTGCGGAGCCTCTGGGTCTCCTGGATTTTGGCAAAAAGTTTCTCGGCTGCCTCAGGGTTGCGGTGCAGCAAACCGGAGATCGTTTCTCTAACCTTGTTGACGAGCTCCCCGCGGATTTCCGTGTTGCCAAGCTTATTCTTCGTCTGCGATTCAAAAACAGGATCTTGCAGCCGGATCGCAATGGCTCCAACCAAACCCTCGCGAACGTCGTCCCCTTCAAATTTGGATTTTGAGAAATCGTTGATTGCCTTAAGTATACCTTCCCGAAAAGCGCTCAGATGCGTTCCGCCATCGAATGTGTATTGGCCATTCACGAATGAATAGTGATCTTCTGAAAGGCGATTTGTGTGCGTGAATGCGATTTCGAGCATCTTCTCGCGATAATGGACAATCGGGTAGACTGCATCCTCTCCAATGTCCTCCTGCAGCAAATCCTTCAGACCATTCTCCGAAGAGTAGACCGTTCCGTTGAAACGTATTTTCAATCCGGCGTTTAGAAAGGTGTAGAGCCGAAGTCTTCGAATAATGTGCTCCTCGCGAAACCGAAAATTCTTGAAAATCGTGTGATCCGGCTCGAACAGGATTTCGGTGCCGTCGGGCTCATCCTGTTTTCCTTTCTTCTGAGTTTTAAGCTCTCCTTTCGCGAAGCCGGCCGAGAAAAATTGTCCTTCGCGATAGCTGGTGACAGTAAATTTCGCAGCGAGAGCGTTCACTGCCTTTGTCCCAACGCCATTCAAACCAACGCTGAACTGAAACACGTCATCGTTGTACTTTGCACCCGTATTGATCCGCGAAACGCATTCAATAACCTTCCCAAGTGGGATTCCGCGTCCGAAATCGCGAACGCGAACGACTTCGCCGTCGACGGAGACGTCGATTTGCCTACCGTAACCCATGATGAATTCATCCACGGCGTTGTCGATCGCCTCTTTGAGTAAAACGTAGATGCCATCGTCATAGTGCGTACCGTCACCGAGTCGGCCGATATACATTCCGGTGCGTATTCGGATGTGCTCCAGAGAGGAGAGAGTCTTGATCTTACTTTCGTCGTAATCGTGTTTCCTCGGCGCCATAGATGGATCAATAGAATCCTTGAGAAGCAAAACCACCGAATGCTTAATGTGCGGATACAGAAAAAACTTGACTCATCTGCGATCAGTTTTGCTTTTCAAGGATTCTAGGAGACTCGCTTTTCGCTCCAGGCACCCACAAAGTCAAGGAACGTAAGCGAAGCGTCCCGCTTTGCCTCTTCAATCCGGGCAAAGCGGGACGCTTCGCCTACCTGCTGATTCGATAATCCCAAAGTCCGAGGGGAAGATCCCCCGCATCGTTGTCGGATAG
>DATMQC010000081.1:0-29866 GCA_035567275.1 Chthoniobacterales bacterium
GCACAAGTGTCTGGGGCACGTAGGGTGCTGGTGAGCTCTTCGGCTCGCGCGCCGGCACCTACGAGGCGCTGGCTTCAGGCACTACTTTGAAGGCTGTAAGGATAGCCACGACAATAGTCACGACGCCGCCGATGCCGGAAACCCAAGTCAGAAAGGAATTAGACATTCGGACCAGTAAAGACACAATTTGCATACCGTATCAACGCAAGCCGTCCGGCTTGCGTTAAGCATCGGCGAATCGTATCCTCCCCAAGTAAGCAACAAGGAATTTATCAAATACGGAGTGGAGATGTCCCAATATTGGCTGGTTAAGCAGGAACCGACCACCTACTCCTGGGAGCAGTTTGTCCGCGACGGAAAAACGGAATGGACCGGCGTACGCAACTTCCAGGCGCGAAATAATCTGCGCGCCATGAAACTCGGGGATCAGGTATTCTACTATCACAGCGTCAATGGCAAAGCGATTGTCGGTATCGCGACGGTCACCAGAGAAGCTTTTCGGGATCCAACAGCGACCGAAGGCGATTGGTCGGCGGTTGAACTTGCTCCGGTGCGTCAGGTCGCGCCGGTAACACTCGCACAGATAAAAAACGAACCGCGGCTTGCAAATATGGTTTTACTGAAAAACGCTAGATTATCTGTAATGCCCGTGAGCCGCTTTGAATTTGAGACGATTCTGGAATTCACAAAACAAGATCATCCCCGGTAATTAGCCACCAAACTGTTATGGCGCGTGCCTCTCCGTCGAACCGGCGCCGGGCAAAATCCCGAATCCACGCGTCCGTATACACCGATTTGAAGGATGTCGCGGGACCTCGGCTCCCAGGGTCGCAGAAGAGTGGCAATCTGAGACTTCTCCCATGGCTGTCGGGGGCGGCTCTGGTCTGTGCAATCGGCTATCTGATCGCGCTGGCCACACGCGACAAATTTGACGACTCAGACCCGGCAAAAAAAACGTTGGAACTGACAGATCAGGATATTGATCCCGAAACAACCCTGGTGGAAAAGAGTCTTCTGAGACAAGGTCAAATCGACGCTCGCCTGGCGATTGCGCTTTGGCCGGATATAAAGAAGCAGTTGAGCGGAGAGGGATTGAGGCTAGCTCAGCAGGCCCTTCAAGAGAATAAAGTGGTCCCAATTCTGGAGCCGCTGGCAAAGAAATGGGCAAACGATTTTGACGCGGGCAAAGCTGCGGCTTTTGTTATATGGATCGTTGAAGATGAATCCCAGAAAGGAAACGCAGTAGAGCTCCAGCTTAACGGAATACCGCTCGGAAAATACACGATCGAACCGAGTCGCTACGCCATCATCGTTGTCGAAAGATCGGATTTGACATCGCGATTGGAGATAAAGGGCGTTTCGGACAGCAACGGGAGCATTGTATTTCGCGCTGAAACCGCGACGAGCGAAGCAGAGACAAGGCACCTCTCCAAAGGAAAATCCGACTTCTGGCAGATCTCGGTGCGCTAGTGCACCTTGAAAAGCAAAACCGGTTGCAGATGAGTCAAGTTTTTTGCATATCCGCGCGCCTATCATTAGATGGTTTTGCTTTGCAAGGATTCTATAGAGCGGGACCGCGGAACCTGAAGTTACGAATCATCCATCGATGAAAACCCTCGGCGAGATCGCCCGTTATGTTGGCGGCCAAATTTACGGAGACGCTTCGGTGCCAATCGAGCGAGTTGTTCATCCTGCTCTGGCGCAGGGCGATTCCGATCTCGCTTTGGTCCTGTCGCCCAATGCCGCGTCGTTCCTTGCTTCGGACCGGGTGAAGAATGCCGTGATGCCGGTCGAGATTGGAGCCGCCGCAACTCCAAACCGGATTGTTGTCACTCGACCGCGGCTGGTTTTGGCAAGGTTGCTCGAACTTTTTGAGCGTCCCGTCTACGTCGCAACCGGAATTCATCCCACTGCGGTGATCGACGCCACCGCGTCGATTGGCGAAAACATCTCGATTGGCCCTTTTTGCTGGATCGGCCCTGAAAGCCGGATCGGCAACCACGTCAGAATGGTCTGCCAGGTCAGTGTTGGTGCAGAGGTAACAATCGGCGAGCGTACGCTGCTACATGCGGGTGTCTGTGTGGGCGACCGTTGCAGGATCGGAAATCGTGTAATTGTCCAATCAAACGTCTCCATTGGCGGAGACGGCTTCGCCTACGTCACGCCCGAGCCTGGCAGCATTGAATCTGCCCGCAACACCGGCTCCGTGATGAGTTTCAATGAGCAGCTCATTCGAATCAACTCCATCGGTAACGTTGTCATCGAAGACGATGTCGAGATCGGCGCCAACACCTGCGTCGATCGCGGAACATTGGGCGAGACGCGCCTATGCCAAAGTGCCAAACTGGATAATTTGGTTCAGGTAGGCCACAACGTCACGATCGGCAAGAACTGTCTGATCGTGGCGCAAGTAGGGCTTGGAGGAAGTTCCAAAGTCTGCGATCGCGCTGTGATTGGTGGTCAGGCGGGTCTTCCCGATCATATGAAAGTTGGAGAGGACGCGCTGGTTCAGGCGCAGGCCGGCATGACCAAGGATGTACCGGAAAGGGCTATCGTCATCGGATCGCCGGCTATTCCAAAACGTGAATTTCTGGAACGGGAGATTAACCTGAAACGGTTGCCCAGACTAACCGCACAAGTGAAAGAGTTGAAAGCGCAGGTCGCCGCCCTGACCGAAAAGCTAAACTCCCTGCTACCTCCTTCTCCGGAATGAGGGGGCGGAAGTTGACACTTCCCCTCTGCTGGGTACCCTTCAACGCTTTCATGAAAACGGTGATCTCCACTGCCGAAGCCCCGGCCGCAGTCGGCCCATACGCTCAGGGCATCGCTGCCGGGCCGTTCGTATTTTGTTCCGGTCAGATTTCGCTCGACCCGGCGACGGGACAATTGGTCAACGGAAGCATAGGGGTTCGGACAGAGCGGGTTTTGAAGAATCTTGGAGCTGTTCTTGAAGCGCATGGCATCGGCTTAGACCATGTCGTTAAGACAGTGGTCTTCTTGACAGATCTCGCAGATTTTAATGAGATGAATTCGGTCTACGCAAAATTCTTCCCTTACCAGCCTCCTGCTCGCTCAACAATCCAGGTCGCAGCTCTGCCGAAGGGTGCTAACGTAGAGATCGAAGCGGTGGCCTTTAAACCTTCCTGAAAAGAGATGTGACTCAGTCGATTTTAGAGATTTTTGAAAAAACCGGCGCATTGCTGCGCGGCCACTTTGTCCTCAGCTCTGGACTGCATCGGAGGCAGCACTTGCAATGCGCTCTCGTATTGCAGTATACCGATCTCGCATCGCGGATCTGCGCACTAATCCCGGCGGTTCGACCTGGAAGCAAGTAGAAGGAGTTTTGTATGGTTAGCTGGATTTTAAGGAAGGTTTTGGGTTCTAAAAACCAGCGGGAAGTCAGGCGAATACGGCCGCTGGTTGAAAATATTAACCGCTTGGAGCAGGAATTTCAGGCGCTCACGGACGATCAGCTGAGAGAAAAAACCGCGCACTGGAAACGGGATCTCGCCAACATAGACGATCCCGATGAGCTGGCCCGTCGCCTGAACGCCATCCTTCCCGAGGCATTCGCCGCTGTCAAGAATACGGCGCGCCGGCTGTGGGGGAAGACAATTCTGGTTTGTGACCAGCCGATCGTCTGGAACATGATCCATTTTGACGTGCAACTGATTGGCGGAATCGTGCTGCACGAAGGCAAAATTTCCGAGATGGCGACCGGCGAGGGCAAGACCCTCGTCGCTACCTGTCCGATCTACCTCAACGCACTCGCAGGGCGAGGCGTTCATCTGGTTACGGTGAACGACTATCTGGCCCGTCGCGATGCGGAATGGATGGGAGAAATCTACAGATTTCTGGGTCTGACAGTGGGTTGTATTCAGCACGACCAATCACCCTCTGTGCGCAAGGAACAGTACGATTGCGACGTCACTTACGGAACAAACAGCGAATTTGGTTTTGACTATCTTCGCGACAACGGGATGGCCACGACCAAAGAGCAGCAGGTGCAGCGCGGGCATTACTACGCTATCGTGGATGAGGTTGATTCTATTCTGATCGATGAAGCTCGAACGCCGCTCATCATCAGCGGGCCCGCAACGGTTTCTTCGCATCAGTACGACAAATTCAAGCCGCTGGTGGAGCAGCTGGTCCGAAAGCAAACGATGCTTTGCAATCGCTTGATTTCCGAGGCCAGAGAGTTACTCGAGAAAGGGCAACTTGAAGAAGCGGGACGGCTTCTATTTAAAGTGAAGCTTGGACAACCTCGCAACAAGGGGCTTTTGCGACTGATGGAAGATCCTGAGAACCGCAAGGCGATGGATAAATCCGAGCTCTCTTTCTACCAGGACTCCCGCAAAGAAGAGCTCGTCGCCCTGAAGGAAGAACTCTATTTCACAATCGATGAGCGGCACCAGGATTCGGATCTTTCCGAAATGGGGCGTTCTTTTCTCAATCCCGATGATCCAAACGCGTTTGTTCTTCCCGATCTGATTACCGAGTTTACCGAAATTGACCTCGATACTGCTTTGGACCAGGCGAAGAAGGATGAGAGCAAACGGAAACGCCAGCAGTTCTGTGATGGTCAGGCGGAGCGGATTCACAATATTGCACAACTCCTGCGCGCCTACTGCCTCTTCGAAAAGGATGTCGACTATGTCGTCGAAGAGAATAAGGTCATAATTGTTGACGAGCATACCGGCCGGAAAATGCCGGGCCGGCGCTGGAGCGACGGGCTGCATCAAGCCGTCGAGGCCAAGGAAGGGGTTCAAATTGATCGTGAGACGCAGACGCTGGCCACGATCACCATTCAGAATTATTTTCGGCTTTACCACAAGCTCGCAGGGATGACAGGCACCGCCGAGACGGAGGCGAACGAGTTTCATGATATTTACAGGCTCGATGTCGTCGTTATACCGACGAATCGTCCCGTGATCCGCAAGGATATGAACGACCGCATCTACAAAACGCGTCGGGAAAAATACAATGCAGCTCTTGATGAGATAAAGGCCTGCTACGCAAATGGCCAGCCTGTGCTCGTCGGCACAGCAAGCGTCGAGGCCTCGGAGTTGCTGAGTCGGATGCTGAAGAGAGAAAAGATCCCGCACAACGTTCTGAACGCAAAATACCATCGGCAAGAGGCCGAAATCGTCGCTCGCGCCGGCCAGAAAGGCACAGTGACGATCTCAACCAACATGGCAGGGCGAGGCACCGACATTAAATTGGAGGAAGGGGTGCCCGACCTTGGCGGCCTTCATGTGCTGGGTACCGAGCGTCATGAATCCCGTCGCGTGGATCGCCAGCTCCGTGGCCGTTGCGCCCGGCAAGGAGATCCGGGCTCGTCGCGCTTTTACGTAAGTTTTGAAGATGACCTTATGCGCAATTTCGGCGCATCCGAAAAGATGACCGCGATGATGGAACGGTTCGGCTTGAAGGATGGAGAGGAACTTGAGCATCCGTGGCTGAATAAGAGTGTTGAGACTGCGCAAAAGCGAGTCGAACAGCGCAATTACCTCATTCGAAAGCGGACTTTGGATTTCGATGACGTGATGAACAAGCAGCGCGAGGTCGTCTATGCGCTGCGCAATGAGACGCTGGAAACCTCCGAACCACGCAAGTTGATTTTTGAAATTGTCGACGAAGTGGTCCCGCTCAGAGCGCAGGAATATTTGCAATCGAGTGACGGCGGCGAACCCGACTTCGACGGCCTGCTTCAATGGGTGAACACAACATTTCCCTTGGGATTGACCCGGGTTTCCGCTCAGTTTGACACCAGATCAACCGAGGAAAACGCTCAGTATCTGGTCGACCGAATCAAACAATCCTACGAGCAAAAGGTCAGCCATGAGGAATCGGAGGCAGTTGCAGGACTTGAACGCTATATCATTCTGAACGCGATCGATCGCCTCTGGCAGGAGCATCTCTATGCGATGGATGGCCTGCGTGAGGGCATTTATCTACGAAGCTATGGTCAAAAAGATCCGCTGGTCGAATATAAGGCGGAAGCTTACGACATGTTCAGTCAATTGATGACGAGCATTAAGAACGAGGTTCTTTCAAACCTGTTCCGCAGCACCACCAATCTGATGGCATTCGAACAGTTTTTGTCGACGCTCCCTTTCAATATCGCTCAGCGGCCGGAAAGTCCTCCACCTGCCAGCCCCTTGCCTCGCCGGGAGGGTTTCAACACGGTCGCCAAGGGCGAAAACGATGGGAACGGCGAAGAGCTTCAGCTCGTTATACCTTCGATTCGCAGGGAAAGCCCTAAGGTCGGTAGAAACGATCCTTGTCCGTGCGGCAGCGGCAAGAAATACAAAAACTGTTGCGGCCGAACCGCTTAGCCTGCAAGCAACTTGCGGGTCTAGATTGCGAACCGCTTCGGGTCCGCAAAAAAGAACGCCCGCTCGGTAGGGGCAGATCTCCGAGCTGCCCGCGACGAGGACGGCCGCCTCGGAGATCCGGCCTTACCTTTCGGTGGGGTAGGAGGTCACGTCCAGATCCTTGCCGATCTCTCTCTCAGATGGAAATTGGTTGCCGGAATGGTCCACGTCGATTATATATCGAGTCGTAACACGGGAGATCCCGGGCTTGAGGATGTCTGTGGGCCCTTAATCTAGGTGGGATTCACTGCATCGCCTCAGGCTCTTCCATGTGGGCAGGATACCTTGGTAGTCTGTTCATCGGATGGCCGAATTTGGTGCTCACCTTCCGAGGTGCTCGAGCGCTCCCGGAAGTTGCGGTGAAGGCCTTGGGTTTAAAGGGTTAATTTCCGCCCAAACTGTTCTTTCTCAGTGTGCGTAGTGCATGCCCTTCACCTGATGAACTTCAGAATTGTGTTCCAATGAAATCCCAATCAATGCATTACTCAGGACGACGATCTAGACGGGGACGCCGAAGACATTCAGGCCGAGCAGCAACGCCACCCCCTCCAAAGGCTAAACTCACCTTTTGGCAGCGAATAGTCGCATATTTCAAGGGGTCGAACACCGCTTCTCAGCAGGAGCCAGAGAAACCGGTTCAGAGCCCGACCGCGAAAGAAAAAGTGAGCCGGAAGCCTGAACTCGTAGAGGTCACCTCTCCAAAGCTGTACGTAGGAAACTTATCGTTTGACGCTACGGAAAGCGATCTTTTCGAGCTTTTCAAAGGCGTTGGCCAAGTTCGCAACGCCGAGGTCGTCTGCCACAAGTATACGCAGCGCTCCAAGGGCTTCGCATTTGTTCAGATGACAACGATTGAGGAAGCTCGCCGCGCTGTGCAGGAGCTTCACGACAAGGAGTTCCTTGGTCGTAAATTGGTCGTTAGCGGTGCAAAAACTCCGGATATGGAGCGAGCCGCCTGATTTGGAGTAATCGAAGGTCCTACTCGCCCGCGCTCTCTTGTAGAGCGCGGGTTTTCGTTTTATGCCGGATCCGAAATATATGGTGTTGGCCGGTCCCACGGGTGTTGGCAAGACTGATTTGGCGCTCGAAGTAGCGCAAAGGCTTCGCACCGAAATCATTGGAGCCGACGCCTTCCAAATTTACCGTGGGTTGGATGTTCTTACCGGCAAACCGTCCCCGTCGCAACTACGATCCATAAAACATCATCTCGTCGGCTGCGTGCCTCTGACCGATGTATTTGACGCTCATCAATACGCTGCTCTTGCGCGTCGGGCCATTCTCACCCTGAACCAAAGAGGGATCATTCCCCTGGTCGTGGGAGGAACCGGGTTTTATATTCGCGCTCTTGAGAAACCATTACCCTGCTTGCCTTCTTCGAATAAGGCTCTGAGGTCCAAATTCGAACAACAATCAACACCTGCCCTATTGAAAGAACTGGCTTCTCGAGACGCCGTTGCCTTCGAGCGCATCGATCGGCAGAACAGGAGGCGTGTGATTCGCGCGTTGGAGGTATGTCTCATCTCCGGCAGGCCATTTTCCAGCTTCACCACAGACTCGTTTCCGGACCCCGCAATCCCACGGTTCTTTCTTGAGCGGCCTCGGGAGGAATTGATCGAGCGTATTAACCGGCGAGTCGCGCAGATGTTTGCTCGTGGGGTTGTAAATGAAGTGGCGGCCGTTGTGAAGATCGGCCCGACCGCATCAAAGGCGATAGGATTTTCCTTGATCCGCTCATTCCTGGCAGGTGAGCTCGATAAAAGCACCTGCGGCGCGTTGATTTGCCAACAAACCAGACAATACGCTAAACGGCAGACAACATGGTTCAGTCGTCAGCAGTATGAATTCATTCCGGCAGAGTCTTCCGTCGAGTACCTGATCGCGACTTTTCGGCGCCGCTTTGCCGACTAGCTGGCGTGCACAAGTTGCTGAGGCTCTGTGACATTTTCGCCGATATTCGGCCGTTATGATTCAGATAGCGGCACTTCGCTCGTGCCTTGAAAAACAGCCAACTGGCCTGCGGCGAAACCCAAGGGATTTAGGAGACGGTGCACCTAGGTTCGTCAGCAATTCTATCTCTTTCTTGCTCAACAAGCGCACCTCGCCCGGACGAAGTCCCCGGTCAGTAAGCGGTCCTATTCGAACTCGCTGCAAGCGTCTGACTTTGTAGTCAAGGGCTGCAAAGACACGCCGAACCTGACGCTTGAGTCCCTGGGTGAGAATGACGCGTACCTGCTGGCGATTGACCTTGAATACCGCCTCAAAACGAGCTCGGCCTTCGGACAAATACACACCCTTTTTTGTCTTCGCCGCGTCTTCTGTCTGGAACTCCCGATCAAGCGTAACAAGATATTCCTTTTCCAGCTTGAATTTCGGGTGAGTGATTTGAAAAGCGAGGTCGCCATCATTCGTAAGCAGAAGCAACCCTTCCGACTCCTTATCAAGACGCCCGACGTGAGCCAGATTCGGCAGTTCTTCGGGGAGCAAGTCGTAGATCGTTTTTCGGGATCCCTCGTCAGCCCGGGTTGTTATAAAGTTTGCCGGTTTGTTCACCAGAAGATAGACGAACTCCTGGGGATGCACAACACGACCATCAACCCTCACCCGGTCGGAGAGTGACACTTGCGTCGCTAAATCGGTAATGAGTTTGCTGTTAACCGTGACGCGGCCCTCACGAATATAATCTTCCGCACCCCGTCGTGAGGAAATCCCAGCCAGCGCCAGAAAGCGATTCAACCGCACGATGCGAAATCCGCGCTACGCGTCCGGCTTGGTCTTCGGTAACCCGATTACCTTATCTCCCGGCTTAAAAAGCCCGCGCTTTTTGAGCAATTCCACACGCTCAAATCGCTTCAGCACATTTCGCTTTGCGACAATCGTGCTGGCGCCCTTCAAACTACGATGCTGTGACATAAACTTTCCTCAAGTGAACGCGGACTATAATGGCCCAACAGGAAAAATCAATCCCCCCTGGAGATCTCATCCCGCCGCGGCGCACCGAGATCTCCAGGGTAAATCCCCTGAATTTCGTCGCGTTCAAAAGCGGGCCCCCGCCAAGGCGCCCGTTTTATTTTACGGGGATAGAATCAGCATTCTGACTCCTGACTCCTGAATTCTATCTTCCGTCTCCTCAGATCAACCCCAGTTTCATCTTTCCAGCTTCGCTGATCATGTACTGGTTCCACGGGGGATCCCAAACCAGCTCAACATCTGCTTCGTCAACACCCGGAATCGCTAAGATTTTGGATCGGGCGTCCTGGGCGATAGCCGGGCCCATGCCACATCCCGGAGCCGTGAGAGTCATCTTGACCTCAACCTTCGTGCCAGCGTCCTCGTCTGTTACAATCTGACAATCGTAGACTAAACCTAAATCCACGATATTGACCGGGATTTCAGGATCGTAGACGGTCCGCAGCTGTTCCCAAATCTCTTCCTCGTCTACCTCATCTGCGCTTTTCTTGTGCTTGTCCTTGCTGCTACGCGGTTCCAAGCCGAGCGCATCAGCATTTTCATCGGCAATCCTGAACAGCCCGTAATCGCAGGCAATTGTATAACTCCCGCCAAGACTCTGAGTAATGATTACCCTGGTGCCGGCCGGGATCGTTGTCTTGAGCCCGGCCGGAATTTGAATCGCTTCACAATCGCGCTTTAGCGCAATTTCAAGATCGTCGTTCATTTGAACTTCCTAAAACTATTTTCTTTGACTCTTGTTTGGGGGATTGGAATTGCTGCAGTAAGGTCGGAGCAAGGTTTTTGCTCTCAGCCTTTTGCTCGTCCGGCGCGAGCGCAGACCTGAGCGCGCCTTCGACGAGCTGCGCGCAATGAATTTTCAAAGGAGGCAATGGGCCGAGTGGAGCCGCCAGATCGTCGCCACTCATGGTAAGTGCTTCTTCAACGGTTTTGCCGGAAATCAGCTCGGTTGCCAAACTCGCCACTGCAATCGCTGTTTCGCAACCAAACGTTTGAAACGTCGCTTTGTCGATGACTCGCTTACCGTCAACCTCTTTAAACTTCACCCACATCCGAAGCATGTCGCCACAGTCTTCGCTCCCGACCGTCCCCACAGCATCAGCTCCGTCGAGTTCACCGAGGTTTTTCGGGTGCCTGATTGCTTCTTCGACCCGTTTCGTAAAATCGTCCGCCTGGCTCATCACTTCACTCCAACGTGTATCGGGGCAAAGCCGGATCGACTTCCGTGCTCCACGCGTCGATTCCTCCTGCCAGCGATTTCACATTTTGAAAACCGTGACCCGCAAAAAACGAAGCGGCGTCCAGACTGCGGATGCCTTGATGGCATACAAACACGAACTCCCGGTCTTTTGGCCATTCTGAGATGATTTCCTGCATCAGGTCTTGTGTCAGAAAGATTGCCCCATCAATATGCACCGCCTCCCATTCTTCCCGGCTACGCACATCGATCAACGAAAGCTGTTCGCTGATTTTCAAGCGCTCGGACAGTTCAACCGGAGAGATCTGCATTTTCAAGTCCGCATCGTGCGCCGCAACGATCGTCTCGATCACTTCCTCAATCGGCAGGCTACCATTGCGCTCGCAGACTCCGGCCAGCGTCTCGTCCGGGCTAAAGCCGCAGCTGGAACAGCCGCCAATATGGTAACCCCGGAACAACGCCCGCTGAGCGCCCGGGTACTCCTGCAACAGCTCCGCCATCGTGACATTGGGATCGATTGTTTTTGTACTGCTCACAACCTCAGCGTTACATCATCTTGCCGGAAAATCAAAGACGGCCACGGGATCGCGCCCAACGTTTCTCCTCTCGGGTCTCTGTAGTTTATCATTTCGCACCCGATCCAAGCACACGAATGTGTCTCGGCAAAAGTCGCAACGAAACGCATGTTATTTAGCGGACGATGCAACAAGTGCCCGGATTCGCCCATTGACAACGCGTACCGTTTGCCGCAATTCCTCCGAGAACCAATGGACGCACTCAATCGATGAAGAAACAATCTTATTGCCGGCGGCATTCTCATCTGTTTTGCGCTGACCTATTATGGGGTTGAGGCGGCTTCCTATTCGGCCCCACCTGGACTTTAGCAGGAGTTCACATCGCTCATCTTACATATCTGTGCCCTCTCCGCTACAGCTAAGAATGTTTAAGCGTCAAGTCCTATTTCCGGCATTGATACTGTTGCTCGCAGCGGTGTTTCGGCTCGCGCTTCTGGACATTAAGCCACCCCATTTCGATGAAGGAATTAACGGCTGGTTCTGCGATCAAATGGCTAAGAATGGGTACTACTCGTACGATCCGAACAATTATCACGGACCGCTGCACTTCTATGTTCTTTTTTTCTCTCTCATGTCGTTCGGGCGCAATCTTTGGGCGCTGCGGCTACCGGTGGTACTTGTGAGCTTGCTCAGCATTTACTGGGTCTTGCTCTATCGACCGTTTTTCGGCCGGACAATCTGCTATCTCGCGTCGCTTGCGATGGCAGTTTCCCCGGGATTTATCTTTTACAATCGCTATTCCATCCATGAATCATGGCTGGTGCTCTTTCTGCTCGTCACCTTCTGGGGACTTTTGGGCATCTGGACATCCAGAGAACCTAAGTACTTTTGGGGAGGCATCCTGGGCTTGACCGGCATGATTCTCACAAAAGAAACCTATTTAATTCACCTTTTTTCTCTGTTTTGTGCGGGTGTCGGGATCGCCCTATTGAACAGGCTCTTTCCTTCAAGCGCAGAACTGAGCCGCGGCAAAGGCAGTCTGCCGATGAATCACATCATTGGCGCGACGGGAGTTGGCCTGGTTCTGATCATATTTTTCTATTCCGGAAATTTTCGACATTGGAAAGGCTTGGCGGATCTGTTCAGAACCTTTCTTCCATGGACAAAGACAGGCATTGACGCAGCTGGACACGGCAAAGCTGATTTCGATTTTCTACCTTTAGTCCCACCCTTTCTAGCCCATGCGCCTGTTTTGGCTTCATTGGTAAACTTCAAATTGAATTGGTATTGGGTGCGGCTGTTCCTGGATTATGAGTGGCTTGCGGTGTTGGGGTTGGCTTTTTCTTTTCGCTTCCTGTTCGGGGGAAATTCTGGTCTTCGGTTCCTTGCGATTTACAGCCTGGTGGCTCTGTTCATCTATAGTATCGTTCCCTATAAGACCCCTTGGTGCATCATTTCGATTGCTTGGCCTTTCTTGTTTCTTGGGGCAGCATTCCTGAAGTTTATTGCAACGCGGACCAACCGCGTAATCGCAACACTTGTCGCATTGCCACTGTTCGGACACGCCGCCTGGAAGTCTTATGATTTGAACTTTATCCGTTTCGACGACCCGAAAGAGCGCTATGTTTATGTTCAGACTTTTCGTGACTACCATAGTCTGGTAGACCCCATCCTGGCAAAATTAGCCAGGGATCCCCAGGCCAAAGGGGATCTTAAAGGTACCGTTTTACTATCCAGTTATTTTCCAATTCCATGGGTGCTCGGCGATGTCGCTGATATCGGTTACTACGGCGGCGAAGAAGGCAAATGGCCTAAGGAGATGGACGCCGATTTCATCGTCCTGGATGAAGACAAGGCCGACGACTGCGAAAAGAATCTGAAGGACAGCTATTTCATTGAAGATTTCAGGCTTCGCGACGGCATGGAAGGAAGTCGGGTCTACTTTAAATACGATACTTTTCGAGACATCTTCCCAGGCAGACAGGCAGACTTCGATCCAGGGCAATCGGAAGAATGAACTTTCTTGTTTTTGGTACATGCTGGATCGCCAGCGCCACTGTTTTCGGAATCCTGTTCAGCTATTCTCCTTGGGAATTGACGCCCACAACATCAGCTTTGGCGCTCTCCGCAGGTGTCATCGTCTCGGCGGCGTTCCTGTGGGGGCGGCGCGCTCAAAAACCTCTCAAAGTCGCCAATTCTGCGTCTATCATCTCGGTCTTGATGTCAGTGCTCTTTCTCACTTTTACCGTAAGGCAGTTTAGCCAGGTGATCTTTGTCGTAAACGATAGCATCCGAGTTCTATCGCGTAATAATCTTGGAGACATCTGCCTTCACTTGACGCATATCAACTACCTGGGAAGCAGTCCCCGATACTGGCCGGATAATCCGATCTTCGCGTTTGACAAACTCCGTTACCCGATCGGCCTTAATCTCTTCAACGCAGAGTTGACACAGGTCGGGCTTGCATTGCAAGCCGGCATCATCCTCGTCGCGCTCTTCGGTTCGCTTTTGACTCTGCGTGCACTCTTCCTGTTTAATGGTTCGTTTGGCGTAACCGCATTTCTTTTCAATGGAGGATTGGCCGGATTCCTTTTCTTCCAATCCTTCGCCTTGAAGGATTACCAGCAGGACCTTGCATGGAAATCGATTCCATTGGCGATGTTCGTTACTCAACGCGGCTTGCTTTACGCCGTGCCCGCCGGTTTGCTTCTCCTGCATCATTGGCGAACGACATTGTTCCAGCGCTACCTGGATCGGGGACTGCCGTTCTGGGCCGAATGGCTTCTTTACTCCACCATGCCCCTTTTCCATCTCCACACCTTTCTGTACCTCTCATTTCTTTTGCTCTGCTGGTTTCTGTTCGGCGACCCGAATTGGCGAAGCCATTTGCTTCGCTTGGTTTTCCTTTCGCTCATTCCAGCTGGTTTCTGGGTCTATTGCGTTACCGGATTTTCAAAGTCAGGAGCCATCGGTTGGAACCCTGGGTGGATGGCTGATCCCCATGAAGCATCCTGGTGGTTCTGGGTCCAGAACTTCGGCCTCTTTTTACCCGCTTGCATCGCTTTTCTAATCTACCTGTGCCTCCCAGCCAAACTATTGGTGCGGGATGGAAAACAAATGCTCCGACTTTTATTTTTTCCCTCAGCTTTTGTCTTTCTAGCGTGCTGCTTTGTTAAATTCGCACCGTGGGAATGGGACAATACGAAACTCTTTTTTTGGGCGTATCTGGTCATGCTCTTCTGTTTGTGGGAAGGGGTTTTGAAGAACTGGCCGCTGCTTGCCCGCGTTCCCGTTATCGTGGGGCTTTTTTTCTCCGGAGGCATCAGTCTCCTCGGCGGCACCTTAGCAAACCCGGAAGGCTTTGAGATAGGCCGAGCCAGTGAGTGGAGGCAGGTATCAGCTGCTACCCGCACATTTCCTCCAGAGGCAGTTTTCGCCATTTACCCGACCTATAATCATCCCCTGCTGGTTAACGGCCATCGGGTAGTCATGGGCTTTCCCGGGCATCTTTGGAGTCACGGACTTAACTATCGCCCCGTCGAGTTGAAGCTTCAGTCCCTGATGCAATCAGATACAGGTTGGCAGGCAGTGGCTAAAGAGTTAGGAGTTGACTACCTGTTCTGGGGACCGCTCGAGCAGGCTAACTACCCCGATTCCGACAAGGAATGGGAAGGCACCTGCAGAATCGTGGCCGAAGGTCCTTGGGGGCGCATTTTCGATCTGCGAGACTTACCGGCCGCAGCCCCGCAAGCGGACGGAAATGAAAGGTAGGAGTTGAGGGGTTCGGGGTTCACAGTTCGGGGTTCACAGTTCGGGGTTCGGGGTTCTGTCTTCTGAATACTCCTCATTGATCCCTTCCCTCTTTGAGTGAACCATAATGGCATGGCGTCATTCGATATCATCGTTCTTGGCGGTGGCCCGGCAGGGTACACTGGAGCTATTCGGGCCGCGCAACTCGGTTTAAATACTGCCATTATTGACAAGCGCGAAGTTCTGGGCGGCACCTGCCTCAATATCGGTTGCATTCCCAGTAAGGCGCTATTGTTGTCCTCGGAGCACGTTCACTTTGCTCATCATCAGGCTGCTCGTCATGGATTGAAGTTCGAGCAGATTTCGGTGGACCTGAACCAGATGATGAAAAGGAAGGAGGAAGTTGTGCGGCAACTGACGCAAGGCTTGGAATTTCTGATGAAGAAAAATAAGATCACGCGCCTCTTTGGAGTTGGACAAGTCGTTGGTCCCGGCAAAGTCGTCTTGGCGAAAAGGGATGGAAGTCAGGAGGAACTGCAGGCGAAGCACGTTGTGCTTGCCACTGGCAGTGTGCCTGCGGAATTGCCGAACATTTCAATTGATCGCGAGATTGTCGTGACAAGTGATGAAGCGCTTGGTTTTGAAAAGGTTCCTCGCGATTTGCTGGTGATCGGTGCCGGAGCGATCGGTCTGGAACTGGGTTCAGTCTGGAGCCGGCTGGGATCAAACGTCACGGTAATCGAGTTTCTTCCGAGGATTGCGGCGACTTTTGATCCGGATGTTACGCAGGCTCTTCAAAAGGCTCTCGAAGCCGACGGATTGAAATTTCATCTCGATACCTCTGTAACCGGCGTAACGGTGCAAAAGGGGAGCGCCAACGTGGAAGCCCTAAGCAAAGGGCAACAGAAACTTGAGTTTGCCGCCGACAAAGTCCTGGTGGCTGTGGGCCGAAGGCCGTTTTTCGACAATGCCGTTGCAAATGACCTCGGACTTAAAGTTACGAAGACAGGTCGGGTAGCTACCGACAATTCATATCGCACAAGCGTTCCCGGTTTGTACGCGATCGGAGATATTATCGAAGGACCGATGCTTGCCCACAAAGGAGAGGATGAAGGCGTTGCTTGCGTCGAACGAATTGCCGGCAAGGCCGGTCATGTAAACTATGACGCGATACCGAATATCATCTACACAAATCCGGAGGTAGCCGGCGTTGGCCTGACCGAGGAACTCGCAAAGAAAAACGGAATTGCAGTCAAAGTTGGGAGATTTCCTTTTCTTGCCAATGGTCGCGCGCTTGCCAATGACCAGAGCCAGGGCTTTGCCAAAGTATTGGCGGATCCGAAAACTGATAGATTTCTGGGGGCACAGATTGTAGGATTTGGTGCTTCCGAATTGATCGCGGAAACAGTCACAGTGCTGGAGTTCGGCGGAAGCGCCGAAGATCTTGGCAGGACAGTACACGCTCACCCGACAATGAGTGAGGCAGTGAAAGAGGCAGCGCTGGCAGTGCACAACCTGGCGTTCTCGATTCCGCCACGTTGATCGGATATCGCGATGACCGAATCGCTGAATGGGATTGTACTGCGACGCACAAGGTTTTCGGATACAAGTTTGATTATCACTTGGCTTACGGATAGCCATGGCAGATTAAAGACGATGGCAAAAGGAGCGCTCCGGCAAAAGAGTCCTTTTGTCGGCAAACTGGATTTGTTTTTTCATTGCGACCTGATGCTGAGCTTGTCGCGAAAGACCGATCTTCACACGCTTCGCGAAGTCTCTATTCGCGAAACGTTCGATCGGATACGAACAGATTATCTGAAGACGAGCGTTGCTTCTTATTTCGTTGAGCTAATCGAAGTCGTGACGGAATCCGATCATCCTGTGACAGATATCTACCGGCTTTTCCTGCGCGCTCTCAATTATCTTAACTCAAAGACACCCGAGCAAAGAGGCGTGCTCTTTTTCGAATTGGAACTGTGCAATTGTCTCGGACTGCATTCGTCCGATTCCCATGCCGCCGCTGAGGCGATCGTTTTAAACTTTGGCCGTCTACCTAAAAGTCGAGCTGCTCTGATGTCCAGATTTTAGGGTGCCTGCAAAGGGAGAGACGGGCTCTGTCCCGTCCGACTTTTTCCTCGGTTCCTGTCGAGGTCCGTCCCTGGCCGGAGAGCGCCGATCCGTTATTGCTTTGATTGGGACTCTTTCGCCGCCTTCACCAGCGCATTGGCAAAGTCGTCGACGTTCCTATCCACGACGAACGTGGCCACCGCATCATTTAACGCCTGTTCGAAGGCCGCGGGCGCAGCTTCGCCATGGACACAACTAGCCACCAGCTTATCCTCCGCGAAAGAATCCATTGACCACTGTTGGTAGGCATCAAACTTTGAACGATCGACATCGCTTCGAGCTGGAATTGATCCCTTGATGGAGTTGAAGGCTTCCTGAGCCTCCTTGCTGCCAACGCTTTTCAGCCAGGCTAAAGCCGCCTCTTTGTGTGCGGCACCTTTGGCCAATGTGAAGCCGTCAGCGATTACAATAAACGAACCATCAGTATAGGGGCTACACACCCAACCGAAATCTTCTTTCGCTTTCATCTTGGCCTTGAGGAATTCCCCGTAAGCCCAATCACCCATGGAACTAAATGCTACTTTGCCTTTTATCAGCGCTTTGATGGCCTGATCCCAACTCAGAGCCGAATGATCCGGGTTAACATAGTCCTGCATTTTGGCCAACAGCTTCATGGCCTCCTTCACCATCGGATCGTCCCACTGCATTGTGCCCTTAAACAAATCTGTCCAGCCTTCCGGTCCGATGACTCCAAGCAGCGTGTTCTCAAAGAGTTGGGCTGAAGCCCAAATCCCTGAATCGCCGACTCCCAGAGCGGGGATGCCGGCAGCCTTCAGCTTATCACAGGCCGCCAAGAACTGGTCGAAGGTCATCTGATCACCAACATTGATTCCGTTCTTTTTGAGCAGTTTGGCGTTGTACCAAAGGACATTGCCTCGATGGATCCCCGCCAGCACAGCATAGATCTCTCGATCCTTGGTGAGCAGGCTCACCACCAACTCCTTCGGAAAGACCCTGTCCCATCCTTCACTCTTGTAGAGCTCGGTGATCGCCTCGCAGTAACCGGATTCTACGTACTGACCAAACAATTCCCAACCGGGATGAGTTTGCCAGCTGTCCGGCGGTTTACCGCCAGCCAGACGGGTTTGCAAAACCGGCCGAGCAGCGGAACCTGCGCCACCCGCCACGGTCGCATTGATAATTTCAACTCCGGGGTCTTGCTTCTGATAGACCTTAAGCAACGCATCGAGTGCGGCAGCCTCTCCACCCGAAGTCCACCATGAAAAGACTTCCAGCTTCCTTTTGTCAGCAGCTTGAGAGCAAGGCGGTCCCAGAATCGTGGTGAAAAGTATAGCGAGCACCATCAAATGGGGATTAATGCGCATTTTGTCAGACCGGTCTTCTACAGTTAACGGCATTCTCTGTTAGGGGTACTGAGCAGATTCCTATAATTTTATACGCAAGGAACCGTTCTTTCCACACCTCGACGCCCCATCTGGGCGCCAAGGTTCGAATGATGCGACAGCGGCGTGGCCCGATAAACTGGCCGGGCCAGTAGGCGGCTTTCTACACTTTCGCTTTTTTTTCTGATGATCTTCTCGGTAGAATTCACAAATACCTGCGGCTCTGTGACTTGTGCGAGGAACTTGGAATAGATCCGCGCGATTCGTAACCCACGCTAGGGGCAGATCTCCGAGCTGCCCGCCGAGAATAGCACCCTTGCCTTATGGGTCTGCCTCGTTAGAATGGCCACCTCGGAGATCCGGCCCTACCTCGCTAGCCTGCCAACAATGGCTTTAGAACGCGAAACCACCCACAATGTGACTCTCTAGCGTAATTTCTAGTACTTCAAGATTTTCGCGAGGAACTGGCGCGTGACCTCGGACCGCGGTTCGTCCAATACCTGAGAAGGCGGCCCGAGTTCGGCGATTCGGCCTCCGCTTAAGAGTGCTATTTGATCGGCGATGCGATGAGCAAACCCCATCTGATGGGTCACAATCATCAGATCGCGGCCCTCCTCGCGCAGCTCTTCGATCAATTGAAGTACTTCGGCCGTCATCTCAGGATCAAGAGCGGACGTAGGCTCGTCGAATAGGAGCAATTTCGGTTTGATTGAAACCGCGCGCGCAATCGCCACCCGCTGACGCTGTCCTCCGGATAGTTGAGCGGGCGACTTGTGCGAATGTTCCGACAATTGGAAACGCTCCAGAATCTCGCCGGCTAGTTGGCGCGCTTCCGCAGCCTCGTAGTGATGAACCTTCTCAAGCGGCAACGTAATGTTTTGCAGAGCGGTCAGATGAGGAAAAAGGTTGTAAGCCTGAAAGACGGTGCCTATCGATCGCCGATGGGCCATCAACTCCTTCTCACGAAAGATGATTCCCTTATCATTAAGGGAGATTTGCCCTTCATCCGGCTTTTCCAAACCGGCGATGATGCGCAACAGAGTGGATTTGCCTCCTCCGGAGGGCCCGATCAGCGCGAGAGTATGGACCTTTTCAAGCTCGAGATTCACCTGGCGCAGCACCGCTTGGTCCCCGAATGATTTGGAGACGTTTGTGACCTTAAGTTTCATACCGGGTCCGTTTTTCGAGCCACTGGGTCCAAAGAGTAATCGGCAATGTGAGGACCAGATATCCGATAGCCAACGGGATATAGCATTCAAAATTGCTGTAAGTCAGCGCGGAGACCTGCTGAGCGTTCCATGTAAACTCTTCGATCGAGATAACCGAGAGAAGCGAAGAGTCTTTGATCAAATTGGCAAACATGCCCGCGAGCGCGGGCAGGATTACGCGAATAGCCTGCGGAAAGATGACGTAGCGATAGGTTTGCAGCCTTGTAAGTCCAATGGCACGAGCCGATTCGAGCTGGGAGCCGCCAACGCTCTCAATTCCACCCCGGATGATCTCGCTGATGAAAGCGCCGGAGAACAGCGACAATGTGAACAGACCAACAGCAAATCGATTTTGAAAATGAAAAGCGTCCGCAACGACGTAAAAAGCGAACGAAATCTGCACAAGCAGCGGCGTGCCTCGTACAAGTTCCACGTAAAGCCGGCTGATCGCCGTGAGCACCAAAAGTCCTGACCTTCGCGCCAGAGCTGCAAGTAAGCCGATCACGGTGCTTAGAACTAACGCAAGCGACGAAATCCTGAGCGTGTTCAGCCAACCTCGCCAGAAAAAGTTGCTATATCCCCCGACGGTATCCCAATTCCAGTTGTACCGAAGCTGAGAAAAGGAGAAAAAACAAAGCAAAGCCAGCAGCAGAAACGCGAGCAACCAATTGAAAATCAACACACCTGGCGGGCGGGGTTTTGTCCGTTCGTCCGCCGAGACCCAAACCCATTTTATCCACTTGTCTCCCGTCACAAAATCAGGAAACGGTTGCGTTGATTTTGTGCAAACAATCTAAGAGGTAAGGCACAAGCTGTTTCTTGCGCGACACGACGTTGTTGAGCTCGAAAAGATGTGGGGACAGTCTCGGATACGTCATAGTTTCCAGAAACTCCGCTGGCGCGGAGATCAAAAGAAGCGAATTCTGCGTGTTGACATCCGTCACAAGCAAAGTCGCAAAATAACTGGACTCCTTGGCCCTGTACCCTTCCAGAGCCTCCAATAATTCCTTTTCTTTTGCGTAAAAATGCGAATAACCGAGTTCCTCTATCTGCGAAACGGAAAACTTGAATCCATCCTCCTCGTAGTCTTTGCAATCGGCCAAGATGACTTCCCCGGGCGCCAAAGTTAAGAGCGGCGAACCGACGGCGAAAATGCCTTCCGCAAGCTTTGCAGGTTCGACACCGGCTATCCTGCTTAGTTCCTGAAGGATATTCGCGTCGATCGGCGTAGCGGTCGGTGAAGTGAGGTTGAGCGTGTCAGAAATCAATCCGGCCATGAGCAATCCGGCTATTGCGGGTTCAATAGCAACGCCATGTTGCTTGTACGACAACGCAACGAGCGTACTCGTCGAGCCGACCGGATTATTCCAGAAAAGGATCGGAATATCAGTGCTGAAGCTTGCAAGCCTATGGTGGTCGAGCACTTCGACTATCTGCAATTCCCCTGCTCCTTTGACTGCTTGCGAGAGCTCGTTGTGATCCACAAGAATCAATTGCCGTGGAATCGGCTTGATAAAATGGCTTTTTGAAAGAATACCGACCAACCGCTTGTCGTCGTCCAGGATGGGGAAAATGTATTCGGACGAACCGGTGACGATGTGACGCGCCGATTTCAGCGACGTTTCCGGAGTGAAACTGGTGAACTGGGGATCGATCATCGAATCAATCTTTGTCGCGCCCCTGGCAGACAAAACGGTAGTGGCCGTATCGTATCGGCTAGACAGCAAGCGAACCCCTGCCTCTTTGGCAGCCGAGCGAATCTTTGTTGAAACTCCCAGCGCACCGGTGATCACGATCGCGAGGACCTTCGCGCCTATGGCGTCAGCCTGGATTTCCTCTCGATCACCCACAAAAACGATCACCCGATCGGATTGATGCCTTTGCAAGCGTTGTCCGAATGATCCGCGGCTCATTGCCGCTACCATGAAAACGACTTTATTCTGCTTATCGTCGGGTTCGCCGGCCAGAAATTCGCCGTCAAATGCACGAACGATGTCACTCAGCGATCCGAAGATTTCACGCGACGAATCCGTGTCCTCTCGCTGTGGAAAGAGGTATTGGCTCACCTTCCAGCCGGACAGCAGCCCGAGACACCGATTTTCAGAATCCACGACCGGCAACCCGCGCATTCGCTTCTTTTCGATCGAATTCATCGCGTGATAAATCGAGGAATTGTGTGGAACCGAAATGACTTGCGTTTCCATCACGTCAGCAACCCTCGGCGCGACATCGCTGATGAACTCGGGTGCCGGTACGCCAAATTTCTGCAAAACAAAATCTATGCGCTCATTGGTATTGCCTGCCCGGCCCGCAATGACGTTCGGGATGCCGAGCTTTTGCTTGAGTTCTGCGTAGGCAATCGCCGAACAAATTGAATCCATATCAGGATTTCTATGGCCGATAACGATCGTTTGCATAGTGCTCCGAATTGCTGTTCTGGAAGGTTTCCCCCCAATAGGGACTTCAAATGGCGATGGTTTCAATACAAATTCACAAGAAGAAAACAGAGGGTTGGCATAAATTTATTTGCAATGCGCAAAGTTGACCGATCAGTAAAATCTTGAAATTAGTATTTGAAATAAACACAGGCTTGGGGAATGATTTGAGCTGTAACTTTTACGGATTGTTCTGGGGGGAACAGCAGCCCTTCGTATCCAGCGGATGCGGGGGGCTGTACTTTTTGCAGCAATGAAACTCAGGCACCTGCTCCCAACGCTTGCGCTCATCGTCACCCTTACACTTTTGCTTTTGACCGCCGGTTTTATAATCGACCGGCTGGCTTCTTTGCCCGCGCGCGCCGTCCATTCCGCTTCGAACCAGGCAGAGACTGAAGTCGCAAAAGTCCGTGATGCATTTATCGAACTTTTCCACATGCAGCCGAAGATCAGGCTCAGCGAAAACGTCGTAGCTGATCAAACCGCGACGACCCCCGAACTAGTAATTGTAAGTCGCGACGTGGAAGTCACACGGGACGCAATGCAAACCTGGTGGGGCAGCACGAAAACAATTCGGATGCGCTCCGTCTACAGAGTGAAGGCTGGCTTCGACCTCTCTCACGAATTTCAGGTTCAGCTCCGGGAATCAGGAATCGCCATCGGCGTTCCGCGAGCCAAAATCCTGAGCGTGGAGCCGATTTTAATGAATATCGAAGAACTTCGCGACGGTTTATGGAACAAGATCCAGGCCTCGGACGTTGAGAGGGAGGTGAACCGAATGCCCGAAATTGCTCGGGCGAAGTCTGACTCGCTGCCGGAGGAAGCCGAGCAAACTTTTAAGCGATTACTGGCGCAGAAGATAGCCGATCAGAATATCCGATTGGAGTTCATTTCAAAAGCTGTGCCCCCGAATTGAGAAACATGCTATTTCGGGGACAGGACTTTGAGCGAGACTGCTTTTTGCAATCTCCTGGCGCCAAATGACACTTCCAAACATACTTACGATTGGGCGCATCTGTTTGATTCCAGTATTCGCTCTGGCAGCATGCGGGTACAGCGCTTCCATTGAACAGGGTCGTTCGGACGAGCGCCTGAGAATGGCCGCGGCAGGAATTTTTCTTCTCGCGGCTGCCACCGACGCCTTGGATGGATTCCTTGCCCGGCGGTACAATCAAGGGACCCGGCTCGGGAGGATCCTCGATCCGATTGCGGACAAGGGGCTGATTGCCACGGCGATCCTCACTATTGTTTTAGGCCCTTGGCCCAATGCGTTTCCGGTCTGGTTTGCAGTCGCTGTCCTGGGACGCGATTCCCTCATGGCCATCGGATTTTTCATACTTTCCAACTCAATCCGAGGTGTGACGGTTCACCCAAGTCCACTCGGGAAAGTCGCAACCGTGTTTCAGATAGCCACGATCCTCTGGGTTTTGTTCGGCATCCGGTGGATCTCTCAGATCTATCCGAGTGCCCTTGCAACGTTTTTTACCTTCGTCTCCGGAGTCGGCTACCTTCTGGATGCCTTTTGGCAGACCCGAAGCGCCGGACGACGGCGGCTCTGAAATAACGAGAGGGGTTTATCACTTTGCCAACTGTTGCGATCGTGGGACGCCCGAACGTGGGCAAATCAGCTCTGTTCAATCGGCTTGTGCAAAGGCGGATCGCTATCGTTCATGACCAGCCTGGGGTTACACGCGACCGTCTGGCGGGCGATTGCAAACTGGGCTCGCGCCCTTTTACCGTGGTTGATACGGGAGGTATTGGCGCCCGTGACAGTGATAATCTCTCCGATCGGGTTCAAACCGAGGCCGAGTTGGCCATGGAGATGGCAGATCTGATTATCTTCGTCGCCGATTCAAGGGACGGCGTCACTCCGGTGGATCGGGAGCTGGCAAAGAAGCTACGCACCACCGGAAAATCCGTAATCCTTGCAGTAAACAAGATCGATCACCCGAAGCAGGATTTGGCCGACGCGGAATTCACCTCGCTCGGTTTCGAAAATCTCATACCTGTGAGCGCCGCGCACGGCCGCGGTATCGGAGAACTGGTTGAGGAAATCGAGCGCAACCTTCCCCAGTTAGTCGCGAGCAACCAGGAACCCGTTGGAGCTACGCCCCTCAAGCTCGCAATCGTGGGACGTCCGAACGTTGGAAAGTCCTCTCTGATCAATGCAATTCTCCAAGATAAACGCACGATTGTCAGCCACACTGCCGGAACTACGCGGGATTCCGTGGATATTCCTTACGAACATGGCGGCCAATCCTATTTCCTCATTGATACCGCCGGCATTCGGGCGCGAGGGAAACACGATTCTTCCGTCGAAGTCTTCAGCGTAATGCGATCGGAGAAGAGCATCGAACGGGCGGATGTCTGTGTTTTAATCGTTGATGCGGTGGAAGGAGTTACCGCACAAGACAAGAAGATTGCGGGCCTCATTCAGGAGGCCGTCAAACCTTGCATTATTGTCGTCAATAAGCTCGATCTCGTTAAACCGGCGACTCGCATCAGAAATTTCCTCGATGCAGTTCTCAACCAGATTCGAGCAAAGCTTTTTTTTCTCAGCTACGCCCCGATCGATATTCTCTCGGCCCATACCGGAGAAAATCTTGATCGGTTGTTCGGTAGTATCGCCAAAATCCAAAGACATGCGCATCGCTCAATCGGAACCGGGGTTCTGAATCGACTCTTTCAACAAGCAATGGAAGCGCATCCCCCGCCGCTTCGAGCCAACAGGCGTTTTAAAATTCTATACGCAACTCAGGTCGACAAGGAATCTGCCAGCCGAATAGCTTCACCCACGTTTGTGCTCTTTGTGAATTCTCCGGAGCTCTTAACGGACGCTTACCGCCGCTATTTGGAGGCAAAGATCAGGGAAAAGTACGGCTACTATGGTTTGCCCATCATATTCCGCTTCCGATGGCGCCAACCGCGCCGGAGCTGACTTCGATGGCTGGTTTTTCATGGGAGGGACGGCCTCCGCGCCGTCCGACTAATATTTCCGGTCCCCGTAACAACGAGAAAAGTGGGACGGCACGGAGGCCGTCCCTCCCTAAAATGAAAAATGAACATGGAAATTTCGATCGAGACCTGGAGGGCTACGCTCCGTCGTAGCCGCAGGCACTTCTAACGGAACTCAATCTAAGGCCGAAGGTCCGCCTCGCAGTCGCTTCGATCATAGGGAATCGTCCTCGTCCTCGTCGTCGTGCTCGTCCTCGATTTATTGGACTTCTGCGCCGAGAAAAAAGCCGATCTTCTTGGCAATTATTTTGCTCCGTTAGTTAGTGTGACGGTGAGATGAATTCTCGCGGACGACGATGAGCACGAGAACGAGGACGACTTCTCGACTTCGGTATTTAGGCTGAAGGAAAAGCTGGAGGCTTCGAGGGAGGTGAGCGCTCCAGTTTGAGCTCAATGCCGGATGAAAGCAAACCGACCAGAGTTTCACCAGCATCACCCGGAATCAGCGTGAGTTCCCCCTGCCCCTTAACCAGGCGCTCCACCTCAAGGGTTTCAAAAACCGCATTCAAAACATCGGCATCCTGTCCGATCTCTCTTAATGCTTCGCCGATCATTTGCGGACGAACCGAACGCGCTTTGGCGAATTCCGTTGCCGCTTGTCTCTCTGCGGAACTGGTGATGATATCCACCTGATTCGCTCCAGCCTGTCGGATCGCGGAAGTCACCTGCCGCAATCGATTAACGACTTTCTGCTCGATTTGCTTGATCATGAGGTCATCACGAAAGTGCACTTTCCGGATATAGACCGACCCCAACTGATAACCCCACTCTTCCGCTTTTGGAGAAACTTCGCCGCGGACGACCCGGCTCATCGAATGGCGGCTTTCCAGCATGTCATGCAGTGGCAAATTACTAAGACAACGGACCGTCGCGTTTGAAACGTTGGCTCGAAGGGATCCTCGGGGATCAACGTTTTTGAAAATGTAATCGACTGGGTGTACGACACGCATTTCGTACCAGACGCCTACTCCCATCGGCGTGCCTTCTTCCGAATTGACCGGATTGCTTCGAAGATACTCCTGATCCAGCCGCGCATCGATTTCGTAGACGCGGCCGAAGAATCGAACAAGGGCGGCCTGCGGGCCGAGCCGGATCCACAGAAGATGTAAACCTGGTTCCGGGATCACGCCCAAAACCCGGCCGAAAAGCATATAAACCTTACAGTGCCCTTCCATGATCACCGTATAAAAGTTAATGCCCGTCAACACGCCCAGGAAGGCTGGAGCGGCAACCCAGCAAAGTACGAATGTACAGACAAACGCGATGATGAATGTCATCTCTTGCCTTTTTCTCTCAGTATCACCCGCCTGGCCTTCGAAAATAGATCGAGCCGGACGTTGCGAATGTAAGCCGGAAGCGCTTGTTCCCCACTCTGTTTCAGTTCCATTAACTGTTGGGCCATCCAGCGCAACGGTTGGACCTCGGCTTGAGCCCGGTTCGTCTCTATCTCTACAGCCCGCCTCGATTGCTCGATGCGCTGATCGGCATTCGCTTGTGCAAGACTAACGTGCGCAGATACTTCGTTATGAGCCGTATTGATGGCGGCCAGCGCCGACTCTATGTCGGCTGGAGGATCGATGCCGGTGATCAGCGAGGCGTCCAGTCTCATTCCGTATCTCGCCGCTGAAGATCGGCATTCCAGATCCATTTGTTCGTTCAGATCGTTCAAATTCTTGCGAAGATCGTTGATCGATACCCCTGCTCTCGCCAGGCTCTCATTAGCTTTCTCCAACAACGGTTCTTCGCTGTCGGCCGGTTTCGGCGCTTCGTACTGTGCAATTCGCTCTCTCAGTATCGAAATAAAGTAACCGAGAACGTGTAAGATCGGCCTTTTGACGCCAAATAGATATGCATAGAGATTTTGTTCGCTCACTCGATAACGAATCTGACCCGTTAGACCAATATTGAGTTGATCCTTTGTCACCCCCTCCAAGATGCTCCCCTTCTGGTTCGCCTCAGGAGTTTCGGGATCAAAGGCAACATTCATGGTCTGAATTGCAACCGAGACCTTGAATACCCGTTGCCACGGCATTCGAAGATAGGGACCGCCCGGGCCGATGACGCGAACCTGCGGATAAATATAGCGATCTCTTTCCTCAGGCGGAAGATGCTCAGCAATTGGAAGGTCCAGACTGCTCTTTGATCCGATCCGTTCCGCTTTTCCGAAATTTGTGATAACAGCTCGTTCATTCTGATCGATGGTGTATACGCCTCCCAGAAGGCAATAAAGAACCAGAAATGCTAGGATGCCGGCAAAAGTGCCGAGGATTGTCTCCATTAGCAGTGGGCTTATATTGAAGTTGCAGATGCACGGCAAGCCGGAATACCGTGACCGGCTATGGCATGCGAAGGTTACCTGAAGCTGTGCGAACGCTCGCGTGAAGTCTATTTGATTCGCTCCGTTGCGGCCGTGCTCACCTGGGATCTAGAGACCTACATTCCTTCCAAGGCGGTTCAATACCGCGCAGATCAGCTCAGCTATCTGGAAGCAAAAGCGCATAGGCTCTTTATCGACTCAACCGTCGGTGATTGGCTTACGGAATCGGAACAATACGCTTTTCATTCCGACTCCGAGGAGCATGCGAACGTACGCGAGTGGCGGCGTGCCTACAACCGAGCAACCAAAATACCGGTTTCACTCGTCGAAGAATTCGAAAAGTCCAGAACATTGGCTCGAGACGCCTGGGTTCACGCTCGCGACGAAAACAACTTTTCTGAGTTCGAGCCGCACCTTGAGAAGATAATCCAATTGACCCGCCAAAAAGCTGATTTGTGGGGGTACGAAGAATCTCCCTACGACGCGTTGATTGAGGACTATGAACCCGGCATTCGGGCTGGGCAGATCAGACCGATATTGGAGGACTTGCGGATTGCTCTGGTCGATTTGCTTGGAAAGACAAGGGGCGAGGCTGTGGCCGAGGGTTTCCTGGACGGCGACTATCCGCGGGCGGGTCAAGAGGCACTTTCCAGAGAAGTAGCTGCAGCATTCGGCTATGATTTTGATGCGGGCCGCATTGATAAAACGGTCCATCCGTTCGCCACATCGTTAGGTCCTTGCGACCACCGGATCACTACCCGTTACAACGAAAAACGCTTTGAAGTTTCCTTGTACGGCGTCATGCACGAGACCGGGCACGCCTTGTACGAACAGGGTTTGCGCGCGGATCGAGCAGGACTGCCTCAGGGCGAAGCCGTCTCGCTGGGAATTCATGAATCTCAGTCACGTTTGTGGGAGAATCATGTCGGGCGTACGACCCAATTCTGGAACCGATGGCATCCGGCCGCGTGCAAATTTTTGCCTGACTTGAAGCGCTACTCTCCGATCGAAGTGGCAAAGGGCGTTCAGCGCATCGCGCCTTCGTACGTCCGGGTTGAGGCGGATGAAGTGACCTATGATCTTCATATCCTGCTCCGATTCGAATTGGAACTCGCACTTATCGAAGGCCGTATAAGCGTGCAGGATCTGCCCGATGCCTGGAATGCACGATTCAAAGAGTTGTTTGGGTTAACTGTTCCAAACCATAGTCTTGGAGTTCTTCAAGACATCCATTGGAGCCTAGGCCTTATTGGCTATTTCCCGACCTATACTTTGGGAAATCTGAATGCCGCTCAATTGATGTCTGCGGCTGAAAGACAAATTCCTCGGTTACAGGATCAGCTTGTTGAGGGACACTATCAATCTCTGTTGCAATGGTTGCGCGAGAATATCCATCAACACGGCCGACGCTATTTGCCCGCCGAATTGATGCGCCGGGCCACCGGAGAAACAACGCAAGCGAAATATCGCGTCGAGTATTTGCGCAAAAAATATTCTCTTTAGAAACCGGGTTGTTGCCCGCCTGGAACTAACGTATCCTGCCTCCGCCGTGTACCAACGTGTAGGAGTTGCCACAACTTTTTCCCCGCGCTTTATGGCTGTCCTGGCGGAAGCAGGACGCATAAGCCGCTCTCTTTCCACTCCTCTCTATCTCATTCACGCCGATGGATTTGATTCGGAGAAAGAGGAGCGATTCCGGGCCGCGTTGAGGAAACTGATGCTGGACGACAGGGCCAGGATCCATTTTGAGTCTGGAGAACCGTCCGAGGCTATACTAAAGGCCCAGCGAGAAGAAAATATCGACCTGCTCGTCGCCGGGGCGATGGAGACCGAGACGGCGCACCGGAATTTTACCGGAGACGTTGCACGCGAACTCCTCAGGCGGGCACCTTGTGACCTGCTCTTATACACCGAACCCAAAGAAGAGCCGAAACCCCCGGAGGGTATATTGGTTACGATCCCCGATTTCTCCGACCTAAGCCGCTATGTATTTCACCGTGCGGTCAGTGTCGCGGAGCGGAACGGTAGCAAACACGTTACGATCCTCTATGTTCAAACAACCTTTGCCGAGGCGAAGGAGAAGGCTCTCCGAAGCGATTCGCCCTCCCCTGAGGAATCGCTCCAATCTCTATTGTGCGCCAGAGGGAGTTCCAATTTGGAATTGGACTATCACCTCCTGCGCGGCAACACCGGCTTTACGGCTTGCGAGTTTATCCAAGCGAGTGGCACAGATCTTGTCGTTATGCCTTCCCGCATGCCCTCCGCGAACCAGCCGACTTTTGCGTCCGCGCTGGATTGGATTATTCAGGTAATCCCGGCAAATCTCTGGGTCGTCCGCAACGTCGATCCATCCGAAGTTTAAGGGGCGTCCATCGTGCTCCTCGTCGTCCTCGAGGGAGGTAGGGCCCGATCTCCGAGCCGGCCGTGCTAGTGTCCTGTCCCCGAAATAGCATGTATTTTGTTGCGATCAAAATGGGCCGTCGATCCCGCACCACTTTCTATACTCCTGGTACTCTTGGTCTCCAGGGTAGCATGAAAGTGGTGCGGGATGTGCGCGCAGAATTTCGCGCAAAACAAACGGCAGAATCCCACCGTTCTTGTAATAGTCCACTTC
>DATMQC010000082.1:0-6111 GCA_035567275.1 Chthoniobacterales bacterium
TGCCGCACGAAGAGATCGGAAGAGCTGCGGCTCTGCACATTATCCAGAAGCAGGATCGACCCTGCATTTGTCAGATTCCCTGCTGCTTCATAGGCAGGTCGTCGTTCTAGTGTCCCGTCTCGCCTATTATGGGGATGTCGCGCAGGTCAGTTGGCTGTTTTTTCAAGGTGTGAGCGACGAGCGACAGCATATTTGACCTGGCGAGAATTTTTCGTTTTAGCTTGCATTGCGTGGGGGAAAGAACATAGAGGTCAGTTGTTATCGTTAGCACCCGGCGCTCATTTTTACCCCCGACAAAGCTTCATGAAAATGTCCGCACCAAGTCGGCTGTTTGCCGGTCGGAATGCTGCCATACTTTGGGAGCGTACTACCCCTGACCGCGACTTTGTTGTCCACTCGCTAACTGGAATCCTGGAAAAGCAAAACCCGTTGAACATGCCTCGGATTCATCATCAGGGGGGTTCGCTTTTCCACGACTCTAGAAGCGAGGCCGCCTCGCCCAACCGGCGCTGCTCTCAACGCGACCTTAATACCCTTACATTTCGCTGGTCTGAGGCGCAGCCTCGCTAGTATCATGAGCAAAAACCTCCTTTGCGGAATATTCGTCCTGCTCTCCGCCATCCGCGCGCTGGCTTGGACCGACGGCGAACTGCTTGTTTGGATGAGCGGCGATAAGGGTTGGCATGGGCTTGCTGATCTAGGCAAGAATTTTGAAAAGGATCTCGGTATCCCGGTGAAAGTAGAGACGCCGGATGGACTCACCGACAAATATCAAGCCGCCGCTCAGAGCGGCAAAGGACCTGATATTCTTGTCTGGGCTCACGACCGAATTGGGGAATGGGCCGATGCCGGTTTGCTTAAGCCTCTTGAAGTCAAAGATGATTTCAAAGCGGCTTTTCTCCCGATGTGTTGGGAGGCTGTGACGCACAACAAACAGATTTGGGGTTATCCGCTCGCCCTGGAAGCTGTTTCGTTGATCTACAACAAAAAAATCGTCACGGGCAAACCGCCGGCCCAACTCTCCGAGATCCCGGCTTTCGCTAAAGACCTTAAGGCAAAGAATCCAAAGGTCATCCCGATAATGTGGGATTACAATACCCCCTATTTCAGTTGGCCCTTCCTTGCAAGCGACGGCGGTTATCCATTCAAGAAGGTTGAGGGTGGGTATGATACGAAAGATATCGGAGTTAACAATGCGGGTGCGGTAAAGGGTCTGCAGGCCATCGTCGACCTGATCAATGCGGGCATCATGCCAAAAGGGGCTTCTTACAGTGTGATGGAACAAAAAATGAGTAGTGGCGAGTTGGCCATGATGGTCAATGGACCGTGGTCATGGGTGGACTTGCGGAAGAGTGGCATCGATTTTGATCTGGCTCCGGTGCCCGGGGTGGACGGCAATCCGGGTCGACCCTTTGTGGGCGTGTTGTCTGCATACATCAATCGGGCGACGCCGAATGCTGATCTGGCCGTGCAATTTCTGGAGAAATACGTCTGCACCGCAGACGGCTTGAAGACAATCAACAATGATGTCACTATCGGCGTACCGGCTCTGAAGACTCTCCTGGATGAAATGGCCGCCAGCAATCCCCTTATAAAGATCACCTACGAGAACGCGCAAAACGGAGTTGTCATGCTCAATATTCCTCAAATCGGGAAATTCTGGAGTTCGATGGCAGCGGCGTTCCAAATTGCTACAAATGGTCAGGCTACACCGCAGGCTGCTCTTGATGATGCCAGGAAAAATATGGAAAAATAACCGTGAATGGTTCGGTTCCCCTCCGGCAGATTCTGGTAGCGCTGATTCTTCTCCCGGCGCTCTACCTTAATTTCGTCATTTACCAAACCGGGAATGCCTGGGTTGCCCTTGCGATGTTGATCGTGCTCGCGCTCGGGGCTTTTGTTTACCTGAGCGAGTCGGCCGGCACATTTCGGTATCTTTTCCCCGGATTTCTCGGATTTGGGCTCTTCGTGATTTTTCCGATCGCGTACATGGTGTTTCTCAGTTTCACCAAGTACAGTTCACAGAACCTCCTGGACTTCGACCGCTGTGTGGGACTGTTTCGACAGGAAACGGTCCCGGCTGGAAAGGTGTCCTATAAGTACAAACTGTATGCGCAGGACGACGGGCAGTACATTCTGTATCTCGAGGATGAAAAAGACCCGACCAAGCGGTTCGCATCCGATCCTTTTGAGCTTACGCCTGGTGTGGAGCCAAAGGTCCAACAGGAGTCGGTGAAGTTAAGAGCTTTGGCCTTGATCGATGAAGTGAATGGGAGGCCATTGGAAACGGGTCAAATAACCCGGGAAAAGCTCCTTGTTCCAATGAGAGGCCGCCAATTTGCGCTTCCGGACGATACACTGGTCGGGATGGCAGGATTGATGAAATTTGCATCCAGAGAGCGGGTCTGGACGGTCAACCAGGATGGTTCACTGACTAACAAAAAAGATGGCCGGGTTGTCAAACCGGATTTCAAGCAAGGCTTTTTCGTCAATGATAAGGGAGAAAAGGTTGGGGTCGGTTTCCGGACGTTTTCGGGAGTCGATAACTACATCAGAATTTTCTCTGATCCCCGGATTCAAGGGCCGTTCCTCAGAATATTTCTTTGGACCGTGGCTTTCTCCGGGTTTTCGGTCATCCTGACCTTTGCCGTGGGCATTTTGCTCGCAGTTGTTCTTGAGCGCAAAGACCTGGAATTTCGGAAAGGGTATCGGACGCTGCTTATCCTGCCTTATGCCGTTCCGGCCATACTCTCGATCCTGATTTTCAAAGGGCTGTTCAATCAGGAGTTTGGGGCGGTGAACGCGTTTTTGAAAGCAATATTCGGCTTTGCGCCGGAGTGGGAGACAAATCCATGGGGAGCGCGGGCGATGATTCTGATAGTGAATGTCTGGCTGGGCTATCCTTACATGATGCTGATCTGCACCGGGATGCTACAGTCGATTCCATCTGCGATTTACGAGGCAAGTTCGATCGATGGAAGCAATCCGATAACCGATTTCTTTGAGTTAACGTTGCCGCTCGTTATTTCTCCCATGATTCCGATTTTGATATCGAGCTTTGCGTTTAACTTTAATAACTTCAATCTCATTTATCTTCTCAGCTCTGGCGGGCCGAAGATGGTGGGGGGAGGGATTGCCGGTGAGACGGACTTGCTGGTGAATTACACTTTCAATATCGCTTTTCGCGACTCCGGGACCAACTACGGCCTTGCAAGTGCGATAGCGACCGTCCTGTTCTTTATCGTGGGTTTCCTTGCCTGGATAAATTTAAGGATGACCGGAAGAAGGGTTAAAATATAGATGCGATGACTCCGGAACAAAAAGCTGTTGCTGGTAAGGTTGGGGCACATGCTTTCCTCATTCTATTTGTCTGCCTGGTGCTTGTGCCATTCATTATGGTCATTTCTGCGTCGTTCCGCGAGGGGAACTTCGCTCCAAGCCGGTTGGTTCCGGACAAGGTTAGTTTTGATCACTGGAAATTTGTCCTCGGCATACCTTATCAGGAAGTCGTCAATCCCGCGACGGGCGAGACGCGTCTGGTTAGAGCAACGACGCCACCCTTGCTCTGGTTTTGGAACTCCATAAAAGTCTCGATGATCTCGTCTGCCGGAATTATTTGCCTTTCCGGGACAGCTGCCTATGCCTTTTCAAGGCTCCGTTTCAAGTTCAGAGGTGTGACGCTGAACACCCTGCTTATTTTGCAGATGTTTCCAATGGTTCTTTCGTTAGTTGCGTTCTATGTCATTCTGGACTTTGTGGGACGATACGCCAGATGGCTTGGACTCAACACGCAGAGCGGTCTTATGATGGTCTATCTTGGTGGTATCTCGGGTTATATTTGGATGATCAAAGGTTATTTCGATACCATTCCCACCAGTATGGAAGAATCGGCTCGAATCGATGGAGCTTCGCAGTTCCAGACTTTCCTTCGAATCTTGCTTCCGATGAGTCTTCCAATTTTTGCGGTCGTCTTTATTCTATCGTTTATTTCATACATGTCAGAATATCCGGTCGCTTCGGTTGTTCTTCAGTCGAGTGATAACTGGACGCTGGCTGTAGGAGCTAACTCTTTTCTATTCGAGCAGGAAAAGCTTTGGGGCCGATTTTCTGCGTTAGCGGTCTTGAGCGGCATTCCAATTACGACGGTATTCTTATTGTGCCAAAAGTTCATTACCGGCGGGCTAACGTCCGGCGGTGTGAAAGAGTAGGAATACTCGCGCATTTGGACTAATTGTGCGTCACCAGAATTTCGTCGATGTTTGATTGACTCATTTACTGAAATGACTGGAAGCTCCCGTTACCCGTTGTACAACGAACCTTTTCGTCCTCAATATCATTTTACGCCGCCGGCCGGTTTCATGAACGATCCGGCCGGCCTCGTCTATTGGAATGGTTGGCAACTTTACTATCAATATAACCCTTTCAATATGAAGGCGGGCTATCCAAGTTGGGGGCACGCATTCAGCCACGACCTTTTGCATTGGCAAAATCTACCGATCGCGATTCCGAACGCGCCGGAGGGACAAATTTTTACCGGCAGCGCAGTTGTTGACACGAAGAATAGTAGCGGGTTTTTCCGCGACGTTGGGCTGGTAGCGATTTATACTTTGAGCAAACCAGACAAAGAGGTTCAGGACATCGCCTATAGTCAGAATGGGGGCGTAACGTTCACGAAATATGGTGGTAACCCGGTCCTGGACCTGGACTACCCTAATTGCCGGGATCCGAAGGTATTTTGGCATGCTCCGTCCGGCCGCTGGGTTTTGGCGATAGCGCTTCCACAAGCGCGTCAGGTTCTCTTTTATGCATCGTCCGACCTGAAAAAATGGAGCTTCTTAAGCCGCTTTGGCCCCTTCGGCATTGAAGAATGCCAATGGGAGTGTCCGAACTTGCTGGAGCTTCCGGTGGAAGGCAGCGACGAGAAAAAGTGGGTGCTTTTACTTGGGATCAATCCCGGAGCGCCTCTTGGAGGAAGCATCAATATCTATTATGTCGGCGATTTTGACGGAACATCTTTCCAAGCCGACGAAACGACTACCAGGGTGATGGATTTTGGTAAGGATTACTACGCCGTTCAGACGTTTAACAACGCTCCGGAAAACGAGACAATGGCAATCGGCTGGGCGAGTAATTGGCAATACACCCAGATCGTTCCAACTTTTCCGTGGCGTGGAGCATTCAGCGTTCCGCGCGTTCTCAGCCTGCGCAGAAAAAGAGGTCCCGGTGGCCCGCTTCTCGCGCAGAACCCCGTATCGCTCGAAACCCTGCGCGACAAGACGTTGTATGAAGGTTCTGCGCTCCTTGGGAGTCATCCGCTGTCTATTTCCCTCCAGGGAAACGCGAGTTTCGAATTCAACACGACCTTGGTCGTCAGGCCCGATCAAGAGGGCGCGCCGTCGCGGTTTGCGATCGATGTTCTGAATTCAGCCGGAGAAAAGGTCACAATCGGATACGATTGGTCGACGGCGGGGATCTTCGTGAATCGCGGCCAAGCCCTCGGTTTTTCTGATCCGCTGTTTTCACCTTACTTTGAGACAACGTGCGCAGAGGCGGGCGATTCGCTAAAGCTCCATGTTCTTGTGGACCGTTCGATGCTGGAAGTTTTCGTCAACGATGGCATCCATGTGTGCACATCCGTTTTCTATATGCAGGGCGGCTCACCCGCGGAAATGGTCTGGCGCGCAGAGAATGGCGGTGTCGATGTGAAGGATCTCCGGGCCTATACGTTAAAGAGCGTTTGGAAACACATGATCCCCTAGTTTAGTTTAGGCCGTTAGCTGAGCTAAGCGAATAGACGGCCCCCCAAGCCTGCATCGGTCATGGTTGCGACGAACGCATGGCCGTTGTTGGTCGATTCCCTGGAGGGCGTCCGCTCCGTCGGCGCCGTGAAATGGTGTCAATTTACGGCCGGCCACGGCTGAGAGGTAGGGCCGGATCCCCGAGCCGGCCGTTCTGGCTAGCGTTCACAACGACCTGCGGCTCTGCGACTTGTGCAAGGAACTCGGGATGGCGCGTACGACTCTGTAGGGACGTGGTAGGGGCGGATCTCCGAGCCGCCCGTCGAGAACCGGGCTGCCAGCCAGCAACCGGCCGGCTCGGAGATCCGGCCCT
>DATMQC010000083.1:0-7762 GCA_035567275.1 Chthoniobacterales bacterium
CACGCGGCAGCCGATTCGACATTTTGCGCCAGATCGTCAACGAATATTGTCCTCGCTGGTGTTACCCCGAACTGTTTCGCGGCGATTTCAAATATTTTAGGGTCAGGTTTCGCGCAGTTTACCCGGAATGAATAGATGCCATCGGCGAAATGTTGGAAGACGCGAAAATGCTCCTTTAAGTAATTAAGATGCAGCTCCGAGGTATTCGAAAGGAGATACAGCGGCAGCGAGTCCTTCAACCGAACAACAAATTCTTCCATTTCCTCATTCGACGAAAAGATGCCGTTCCAGATCGCCGCGAATTCATCGGCTCCTCCTCGAAAATCGAGGATTTGAATCGAGTTTTGCAGAAACGCTCCCTGCGAAATCTGACCGAGTTCGAAGCGATTTTTCAGAGCAACAAATTCTTCTCTCGCTTCATCCGTATCGTTCCTGATCCGGGATCGAAACTGTTGCTCCGCAAGTTGCCAATCAAACCGGACAAGGACATTGCCGATGTCGAATATGACGGCTTCTATCCTCATCAGGCGAGCACCGCCTGGTAAACTGGGAACGAAAGAATTTGTTTATGGGGCTCTTCGTGATCGAGTCGCGCAGCTCTCTCAAGGTCACCATATCCCAAGCCGATCTTATGATCGCGATAGAGAGTGATAGACACATCCCTGTTGACGCGGATGCACTGTTTGACAGCCTCTGGATCCTTTTCACAAAACAGCACGGTTTTCCAAGAGAAGATATGCTTAGGTTTATGAAAATCGCTGTTAGCGACAAATGGAAGCCTTTTCAGACCAATCGGATTAAAGAGGTCATCGCGATTCGCCACTTCCCAGGCATCGAGCAGGGGCGCGTACTGGTGGATATTCTCCCAAAAATAGAGGGTATTCTTGCCCCAATGTGTCTTGAACTCATGAGGATGAGAAGCTATCGCCAACGCCCCTTGGGCATGAATCTCGGCGATCGTTTGCGTAATGCTGAGTCCCGGGTCGATCGGTTCCTTGAGATCAATTGCCAGAAGATGAGCAGAGCTCTTTCTGGTCAGGCCATCTTTGTTAAACTCAAGGCCGGTCATTAAAATCATCCCGTACTTGTTCAGCGCTCGTTTCTTTTCACTCTGAATGGTCTGAAAATATTCCTCGACTTGATCCAGCGTGAGCACAAGACCAGTCAGATTTGTCATTTTCCCGAGCAACTTCGTATGATCGCAGACGTGATCGGTCACACAGAGCACATCGAACGCTCGTTGTCCGTAGAAGTCTACCAGTTCGCGAACGCTCAACTTTCCATCTGAGAAATCTGTGTGCGTGTGCAGATCGCAGAGCAACACCGATCGATCATCCTTTCCCGAGGATTGTGCGGGCAAAACGTGGGGCACCTTTTTCGGCGGAGCGTTCTCGGGTACGGCGGTTTCCAGAATGAAGCGGGCAATCTGAAGCGAAGCATCCGGTTTGCTCAGTTTAGCGATATTGGAGAGCCATGTTTTAAGTCGCTCTTCCCCGTTTGCGAATGCATTGTCGAGCGCAGCAAGGATTGCCTCCGGCCCGGGCGCCAGGCAGCCGCATTCGTTCTCGACAATCAGTCGAGCGTTTCCCTCTTCCTGCCCCGGCACAACTTGGCTGATTATCGGAGGAGTACGCGCGGCGATCGCCTCCTGCACGGTGGCTCCCCCCGCTTTTGTGATCACCAGGTGATGATTCGTCAAGAGCTCCGGCATCCGATTTGTCCAACCGAGAATTTTGAGCGGATTAGCTGTCGATGTTACTTCGCCTTCGATTTCCTTTCGCAAGGCCGTGTCGCGTCCCACAATAACGGTAAGCTGGATGTCGGAGCGTTCTCCGAGCCGGTGCACAAGATCCGGGGCCTCCTTCTTGCCGGAATTGATCAAATAAAGGACTCGTCGCGGTCCGCTGCTTCCCTCTTGATATCGATCGTCAGGCAACTCCGCGAATCGATACGTTACCGGGAACCCGAAAATCCGTATCTGCTGTTCAGGCACCGACGCATTGCGCAGGACGGACGCGGTGTCTTCGTTCGCGACGAGAAAGTAATCGCTTGCGCAGCGGTACCAGACCGAGTTCACAGTAATCGAATCGGTAATCACTGTGATCTGCGAAAAATTCTTCGACCTCCCGTCGGCGTAGACGGCGTCAATGACGTAGTTGTAAATGGGGTAGGTTGAAACGACAGCGTCTGGTTCAAGCTGTGTCAGAACATCGCTCATGGCGCGCTTCATCTTCGTGAGCATCGACATGTTCGATTCCACAAATTGTGTTCCATCAATCACATTGTAAATCTTGCCCCAGACTCGCGGCGTTCGGTTAATGGCCGCAATGTAAGCTTTCCGAAAAAAATCGTTCAGTTTCCCATAACACGAGTCAAAGAGGTCCAGCACTTCGACTCTCGCTTCATCCGCAGCAATGTGCTCAATTGCGTCGCGTATGTTGCGTGCGGCTGTGTTGTGCCCCTCGCCGAAGCCAGCAGTGAAGATCAGGATTTTTTTCATCAATCTCAAAAAAAGTTACGCCGCCCGTTTGCGTTCCCTCGTCTGGATTTGCTTAGATACCAAAACTTCGAGGTTAAACGATAGAAACGACACCTTCCAGTGAATTTGGAGATTGCCGGCCGTGGTCCCAACCACCGCAACGGAGCATTTCGCCTTGCTTCAGACACGGCGGGACAACTTGAAGGAGCAAAAGATTGGAAGTTCTTAATTCCCGTAGGGTACCTTCTCATCTCCAGACGCTGAAGATTTCCCTGGTCTCGCTGACGATCTGGTTGAGCCTCGGAGCAACGCTCGGGGTATCGCAGCAATCGGACGAGGAAAAACGGCTGCGCGAACTTTTCTTAAAAAGCCGCCAGCAAATGGAAATTGTCCCGAGCCCCACGCCCACGCCAAAGCCGAGGCCAAATCCGGCTCTTTCGCCGATCAAGCAATCTTTGGCGCCGCCATCTCCCGAAGCGATCCCGAGGAACTCACCACAGCCAAGCCCGATCGCCAAGCAGGATGAAAGAGAAGAATCCGAAGCGACACCTACAGCATCCATTGCATCGACACCTCCACCGAACTCGTCAACGCCAACACCTCAAAGAGAAACGCCGGCAGTTACTCCGAAAAAGAAGCATCATTGGTTCTTTTTTCAGCATGACACTCAAGACTCGATCGTAGTTCAAAAATCCGGAGCGGAGGAGGAGAAAGACCTCGTACCGGCCCCGGGCGGCGGAAGCGATGTTCGCTGGCAGTACCTAACACCGGCAGTTCGAAGGGCTATCGATGACGCGCGCGTGGCGCGCAATCGCTGGAAGTACATTATCGTTCATAACAGCGGTACGCGCCAAGGTAATGCGCGCATCTTTGACTACTACCATCGGCATGTCCGCAAAATGCCAAATGGATTGGCTTACCATTTCGTGATCGGAAATGGCACATCGTCGGGAAACGGTCAGGTCGAAATCGGAAATCGCTGGGTTCGCCAACTCAACGGAGGCCATGTTCATAGCGACTATCTGAACTATATTTCCATCGGCATCTGCCTCGTCGGCGATTTCAATCGCGATTTGCCCACAAAAGCCGAGTACGAAGCCCTGGACGAGTTGATCCGCTATCTCCGGAGACGTGTCGGCAAGGTTGACGGCAAGTATTCTATCGTTCGTGGTCACAGAGAAATCAATCCTCGGCCCACCGACTGTCCCGGCAATAGGTTCCCTTTATATTGGCTTCACCGATCCTTCCCTGATTAGCGCGCGGAGCAACCAAGGTTCGTCCTCGTGCTCCTCGTCGTCCTCGTCCTCGGAGGGCAAGGTGAAATTCCGACGCAGAACGGAGCTGTCAACTTATCTACAGCGCTGTTAGACTCATGCATGGTGGCGCCTCCAAACTTCGACCGCGAAAAACTCGATGTTTACCGACTCGAATTGAAATTTCTCGCTTGGGTTACCCAATTTCCGGCTGATATATACGGTCCATCGCCAGCGCAGACGCGAGCACGAAATGAAAATCCTCGCAAGAAAACAAAATTTTAAGCGATAGCAGTGCATATTGGAATTACTGGAGTGTCCGGCCTTCTCGGTCAGGAAATCGCCAAATTCGCTCGATTGCAGGGTCATCGGGTGACCGGATTTTCGAGAAGCCGGAATGCAAAAATTCAAGGCTGCCAGGAAGTGCGTGCGTTCGAACCTCAAATGGATCTTAGCGATATTCAAGCCATGGTTCACCTTGCCGGAGAGTCGATCCTCGGGGTCTGGACCAAGGCAAAGCGAGACCGGATCCTACGGAGCAGAATTGACGGTACCCGTTGGGTAGTTGAATCGATCAGGCGGGCAGCGAGCAAACCGGACACCCTCGTCAGCGCGTCAGCTACGGGGATCTACGGGAATCGAGGAGACGAGATTCTCACCGAATCGAGCGCGCCGGACACCTCCGATTTTCTTGGTCAGGTGGCTTCAGCCTGGGAACTGGAAGGAAGAAAGTCGGAAATCACCGGAGCGCGCTGCGTGCTTCTGCGAATAGCAATGGTCCTCGCACACAATGGCGGAGCCATGCCACTGATCGGATCAATTTTTCGTCTGGGCCTCGGTGGAAACCTTGGAAACGGAAAGCAATGGATGCCGTGGATTCACGTAGCCGACATCGCCGGCCTGGTCCTGCACGCGATCCAACAGCCGGACCTGCATGGACCTCTGAATGCCGCGAGCCCAGTTCAGATCCGAAACGATGAATTCACAAAGGCGATGGGTGAAATTTTGAAACGACCGACTTTTTTTGCGGTGCCAGCCTTTGTGTTGAAAACGCTGGCGCGAGAAGAATCCGTTCTCATTCTCAACAGCCAGCGCGTGGTTCCTGAGGCAGCGCTGAAAACCGGTTACAGATTTAGATATCCTGATATCAGAAGCGCGCTCAAAAATTTTTACGGATCCCCGTAACAGAATGGCTACTCTCCAAAACACTATCGCGATCGTCTTTGATTATGATCAGACGTTGAGCCCTTCCTACATGCAGGATGATGTCGTCTTCCCTGCTTTCGGGATTAATGCCGAAAAATTCTGGAAGCGCTGCGCGGATCTGGTCCAGAGCGAGGGATATGACCACGAACTCGCATACATGAAATGCATCCTGGATTATCTGTCCATGGACAGGCCGACGAATGAGCAACTGAAACAACTCGGCGCCAAAATGAAGCTTTACAAAGGCTTGCCCGAGATGTTTGAGGAATTTAAGCTGGATCTGCTGGAGGAACATCACCTCGCTGCTGCAATTCGTGTCGACCATTTTGTGGTCTCCTCCGGACTCAAAATCCTTATCGAAGGCAGCCGGATTCGCCCTTATTTGCGGGAGGTTTTCGGTTGCGAATATGCAGAGGATTCCCAAGGCAGAATCAGCTTCCCAAAGCGCGTTATCAGCCACACGCAGAAGACTCAATACCTGTTTCGAATCAACAAGGGCCTTCTGGATATGTCTCAGGACGTAAATGACCATATGCCCGACGAAATTCGCCCGATACCGTTCCGAAATATGATCTACATCGGTGACGGTCCCACCGACGTTCCCTGTTTCGCAATCATGCGCAAAAACGGGGGAAACGCGATTGCGGTCTATAACCCTGATGATCCGAGCCGAAGCAGCTTCAAAAAGTGCTATGACCTTTCGACTCATGCCGATCGTGTTCGCCACATCGCGCCTTCGGATTACCGGCGTGGCGGGCATCTTCGACTATTATTGGAGGAAATGGTTCGCGAAATCGCAGACCGAATACTTTCGGAGCGGAAAAGTACCACCGAGTCCGGTCTCGTTCGAGCGCCCGAACACTACGCGCTTCCCTGAGAAGGGGGCTAGCGAGCGAGGCCGTGCCTCAGACCGGCAAGATGTAAGGATCTCAGGTCGCGTTGGGAGCAGTGCCGATCGGTGATTCAGATATGGTCGTCGTTATCGCCAGTCCGCCTCGGACCGCCTTGAAAAACAGCCAACCGACGTGCGGCGAAAGAAATGCTATTTCGGGGACAGGACACTGAAGCAGCAGCATCTCTCCTTAGCGGAATGTGCTCCGTTGCCTCTCAAGTTTTCTCAGCCGAATCCGATTTAATCCTCTTAGCACGGAAATGAAATACTCCACTCAAGAACTGAACGAAGTGTTGCTCGCAGCAACGCCTAACCAACTTGCCGAGCTGAAGGCAATCAGTGAGGTCTTCAACATCTCGATGCATGAGGTCTGCAGTGAGGTGCTTAAACTCATTAACGCAAAATTTCCTCTTCCCGAGATTGTCTTTTCCAATAACTAGTGTCCTGTCCCCGAAATAACATGCCATTCGTTGCGATCAAAATGGGCCGTCGGCAAGGCGCGAGGAGGGCGCGTATCTGAATCGATACGTAACCGACGAGCAACGCAGCCGCCCGCCCATTTTCATCGCAACCCTATGGGCCGCGGCCAGTTGGCCGTTTTTCCGCGTTGCTCGCTCCTTACGTATCGATTTAGATATGCTCGTCGCTCGCGCCTTGAAAAACAGCCAACTGACCTGCGGCGAAAGACATGCTATTTCGGGGACAGGACACTAACTTGGCCGGCCGCCCCAAAACAACAGAACGTCTCTTTTTCGACTTCGCTCTGTTCTCTCCGATCCGAGCCGCACATCCGTGACAAGGCCTCCGTTCGCGTGCACGCATCCTTTCCTTAATTTTGGCCGCTCGGGATGGACCTTTGGTTCCATTTACCATAAAACCGCAGTGGGCTAAAGATGCAGGTATGCACCCAGACTCAAATTTTCATTTACAAGGTACACCTTGGCCCTGCGAACTTTCGGAGAGCGATAAAGAACGACTCATCACCAAGTGCGAAGCCAAGTGGAAACGATTGAGAGTTCTGGTGACGATATTAGAAGCTACACTCTGGGTTTCTGCGATCGTCGTTTGGGTAGGTATTAACTACCTGTGTCGTCTGAATCCGTGACCACATCCTGGCGCACGGTAAAGGATAATTTGGTTGGTTTCAGCGGCAGCGCCTCACGCAAAGGACGCGGAGGAACGCTGTAGGGAGAGCCGCAGGTCTTTATGAACGCAGAGGCTGGAAATTTCGCGAGCGCTTTGGCTCGTGAAATTTCTTGGCTACGTCCTGGCGCCTTCATCGAATGAGCCGGCGGATTGCCCGTCGGAGCCAGGTTTCCGCGCCTGGACCGAGCGAGCCTCAAACGGCTTCAGGAACTGGCCGAAGCTCAAAGGAGTCGTCATCCGGTCCGCCGGAAGGCTGTGAGAAACCAACGGCGGTTGGCCACCCGCGTGCATATTCCAGACCCGTTCCGCGAGCTCAGTATCGGCTCTTGTGGTACGGGTGTGCTGTCTCAGATGCTCCGCCCAGGAACTGACACGCATCTCCGTCCGGAAGGTACCCGGACGTTCGAGTATTTCATCGACACGGTAAAGGGAAGCTCCGTTCCGTAAAAAAACGAGCCGAAGCTGCTTCATCAGGGCAAGAAACTCTTCCCTATCTTCCGGACGAATGATCACCTCCGTCGTGACCGTAACCGGCCCATCCTCGGCCTTCGGCGTTAGCGGAAACTCGTGCGCAGCCTCCAACGGATCCGGATCGAGGTTGAGGCGCTGAGCGAAGTTGATCGATAGCGGAATGGCCAGCGCCAAACTAGCGGCCAGGACAAAGGCGCCTCCCACCAACGTTGAACGCAGGCCGACCGAAGCCACCGCAGCGCCCCAAAGAACGCCACCTACCGCCACGCCACCTTGGGAAGCCATCATGTGGACCGCATTCATCCGTCCGCGAGC
>DATMQC010000084.1:0-3591 GCA_035567275.1 Chthoniobacterales bacterium
GCCGGTTTCGGGGAGGGAGCACGCTGAGACTCCTGCGCATTGATTGCCGAGAAAGTTAGCGATAGGAGCAGCAGCAACGTGAAATGGCGAAGACGCATAACTTATTGTCCTTGGGGCTGAGGCTGTCCTTGGGGCTGAGGCGCAGGATTCTGAAAAGGCTGTTGCGGATTGACAGGCTCCTCCCTGGCAGGCGGAGCAGTAAGGCGTTTTCTACGGACATCCGAAGCGCGGGGCGGCCGTACAGCATTTTCAGGCTGGCTCGGAACACCTCCCTGTTGTACTTGTACAGGCCCCGTCCGAGCCGCTTGCTGAAAAGCATCAAACGAATTTTGCTGCCCCGGTTTTTGGCCACGCGTCCCGGGAAGCGGCTGCGCACCGGGAGCGGTGCCTGGGCTTTGTGCACCACCCGGCGCTGAAGAACCCGGAGCCTGCGAAAGGGCCACCTGGCTCTCGGTACGGAATTTCACGATCCCCTTTTCCGCGCCGTGCGCTAAGACTACTTCTACTTTTCGCGGATCGGGATTAACATGAACCTCCACCAGCTTCAAGTTGTCCGCGTTCGGTTCCCTGGTGACCTTCTGAACGGCGTTGGTTTCCGTATTTTGAACGAACACAACGTCACTTCCACCGTCGTTGAGCCAGCTGAGCAAAATCAATTTGTCGAACAGCGTCGGCTGAGGCTGTGCGACGACCGGCGCGACAAGCGTGAAAGGATTATGCTGCCAGACATTTTGGTACCGGTCAGGCTTGAATCCCGGCGAAATCTGATCATCCGTTTGGCCAAATAACGGAGCAACCAGCGAAATAAACGCCAGGGTAGTTGCTGTTCTGAGGGGACTTCCAAGTTTACAGGTTCGGGGCATACCAGCGGGCGACCTCCAGCTCGAGGCTGACAGTAGGAGGCTCATTCGCGCTTTTCAAAGAAAAACTCGTCACAGCCTGGAACAGTTCCGGTTGCTGGATCTGAACCAGCCATTTTATAACGTCCTGAAGCGAGCCGCTGAGCTTCAGTCGAACAGCGACGCTCTGGTAGTTCTGCGTCGAACTGTTTGCACCAAAACTTTGCTCCTGAATTTCCAGGTGATCGGCAGCGGCAGTCGATGTCAATGACTCAAGCAACTCCGACTGCGGGATTTGATTGGAACGGATTCGAGGCTGATTACGATCGATCCATTGCTTCCGATTCAGCCATAGATTCTTTTCTTTGAGCCAGACCTGGTTCGTACGCTCCTCGCCACGCAGATCTGCGACCTCTCTTGAAAGCGATGAATGGAGGTCGGTCAGGTAGCTGAGACCATAGAAGTTTGCGATCCCGAAGACCGCAATGCACAGAATTAACAACAGTCTCTTCTCGCTCTTAGTCAGTTTTCGCAAATTTTGGTTCTCCTTCGATTGCGAACTCAGCCCGGCCATCGGGCCGCAGCGACGGACTGGGCATCTGCCAGTTGAACATCTGGAGCTCCGGCCTGGCTTTGATATCCTCTGCAAATTTGAAGGCAGCCGGGGCCGTGCTCGCCTCCCCACGAATGATGACCTTCCCTTTCTCCAATTCAAACCTTGTCAACCGCATCCCGTCAGGTGGCAACAGGCTCGAAGCCTGATAGAGTAACTCGACCGGATAAAGCTTGGGATTAACTGCGGGCTCGACCTGGCGCCATCGCTCCGCGGTTTTTTGGATGGCCGCCACCGTTGGCTCCTGCTCTTGGATCTGCCGCCGAAGAGCGGCCGCCACGTGTCTTTGCCAATAAAGATATCCAACAAATGCAGCGATACCGAGCAGATAAAGCCCAGCGAGGAAGCCGATCCCGGACCAGATCCGCCTCCGCCGTCTTCGCTTTGCGTGCAGGATCGAGACTTCAGGCGGTAAAAGCTTGGATCGGACGGCAGGTAAACTTGGAGGAGGCAGAGAGTCGTGGGTGACCCTCAAACCCAGCACTTTTTGTAGTCGCTCGGCTTCTTCGGCGCTGAAGTTGCCAAAGAGATGAATGCCGACGAAATTACCGCAAAACTCTTGGAGCTGGAGTTGAAGCACAATGCACTTCAGCTCGGTTACCGCCGTGTCTGAAAGCTCGCGATCTCCAAGAATCTGAGCGATCAAAGGCTGGTTGCCTCGCGTAGCTGCCACCGCAAGACGTTCCTTTTCTCGCCAAATGACAATTCGATCCCGCGGCAGCGCAAACGTATACACCGACGGTTCGAAACAACTCGCCCGTTCAAAAGTCAGTTCTTCTGGAAAATCGGGCTGCAACACGGTCGCGACAACAAGCGCTCGGTCGTTCCGCGTTTCGATGACGCGGCAATCCATCAACGAGTCGTTGCCGTTCTTGGTCAGCAAACCTCTTTTTTCCAGTTGGAGGTGAAGAATTTCAGGTATGACATCGCGATCGCTGGTCGTTACCCAAGAAGGAAACGTAACGGTTTGGCGCGCAGGAAGAGCTACGATCGTATTGCCCGGCACCTCTGCAGGAGCCGCTAAGCGACGAACAAACTGGGGTCCCTTTCCTTCGGAAAACATCCATAGCTCCCATTCCTCTCCGTCATTGGCTCGCAGGAAATAGGACTGTGGCTTATCTATCTTTCCTGCCATGCAAAATAACGAATTGGGGTCGTGTTGCGGCTTACGATCGCAGCAATGGTTTTTTGGTAACCGGCGATGATGCCTGTGCTCTCTATCCGGTCAACGGCGCTTTTAAGGGAGAGCAAATCCTGCACGAGGCTGAACTGCTGCGGACTCATGCCCAGAGCAGCACGCACCTCGTCCATGCTGTTGTAGACGCGGTCATCGAGCGTAAATGGCTTTCCATCCGGTCCCCAGCGATACTTCACAAATTCCTTGGCGGTTGCGGGAGAAACACCGGTCACCAGTTCAACCATGTCTGCGTCTGCCAGATTGACGTCGAGTTTTCCGTCTCCCCACACAGTAAAAAAATTCACCCACTCCGGTTGTTTCTCCATCACGGCCGCAAATTCCGGAACCAAACTCATTTCCTCAACGGTGCGAAACTCTGCTTCCAACTGCGCGCCTTGATTAGTCGCCTGAATCGTTTGGACCCGCTCAGGGCTGGAAAGATATTTGTGCATGCCTTCGACCGCGGCCTTCGCAGATTTGGCATCCACACCCCATCGTGCAAACAAGCTCTCCAACAGGTCTTCGCGCCCGGACTGCAACAGAACGTTAATGTTAAGCCTAGTGGATTCGCTTACGATCGAGACTCGAAACATCCCGCCGTCCTCCGCATTCTGCTCCAACAAAGCCCTGTCTTCGTTATTGACCATTGGATGAATACCGAATGCCAATCCCGATTCGGCAAGTTGCCGAGCGCGAAACTCCTTATTGCGCGCCCCGTATTCATCGACGTCATTCTTCAGAAATCCTACCGTCGCGGTAATCAACCCGCTAAGCAGAATAATCGTGAACAAGGCAAGCAAAAGTGCAGAGCCTTGCTTACGCGAATCCGGATATATGAGACGGTACACTAGGTGCCTGTTTGAGCTACTGGCCATCGAAACACTCCCCGCTCCGGGTGACTGCGGCCGCCGAGCTTCAGGGTAATTTCAATCAAGCTGGGTTTCGTGCCAGCGTCGGGCCAC
>DATMQC010000085.1:0-4488 GCA_035567275.1 Chthoniobacterales bacterium
GCCACAGCTATTCCCCTGGCCGAAGCAATCGTTCTCGCCCGCCTTGGCAATGCCGTAGCATTTCTCGTACGGGTATCTTGGCTTTGGAACATTGGTTTGAGCTTCGGCAAGGAAGGCGGCTGCCGTGACGGCTGCTACCAGACTAGTCGATGTGATCAGATTTGATATTTTCGGTTTGCGCATTTGCAGTTTTCCTTTCGGTTGGTTGGAGTTGATGCGGGCTATCAGCTTCGTGTAGTACGAATGAGATTCAGAAGAAGGAAAAGCGGCCGCCGACGAGGAATACCGCCCCGTTTTGATCGGAGCGGACATTAGAAAACTGCGCGCCGCGAAATCGGTAGTAATAGACACTAGCAAACAGCTTCACGTCGGTATAGTTGCCCATGCCGAGCAAGTTGTGGTTCTTGTCGATGAGACAGGAGAGGCCAAGTTCAGCAATATCAACGGTGTCGCGGCTGGACTGCGGGGTGAGGCTGTCGGCCGTGGCATGCTGGTAATACCCTCCGAACGTCCAGGCACCGTTGACGTAGTTCACGCTCGCCACCACACCATAAGGTGTCACCGAAGATGGATTGGCGCTGGAGTTCGTGCGCTGTGTCGAGAACCCGTCATAGGTACCGCTCAGGCCGAACGTCCAGGCGTCATATAACGTTGCCGAGATGCCCCAACTGAGCGAATTCGATTCGGGAACCGTCGGATTCTGAAGACTGCCCGCTGTGCCCCTGGCATACGAATACGTCAATCCGGTCGACAGGTCGACGGTGTCGGTCCGGTGGTTCCAAACCACGGCGGCCTGGACTATGTTGCGAAAAACGCCGGGGCTGGCGGCGTCTGCGAATCTGCTGGCCGGCGTACGCGTGGTCCCGGCGAGGTTGAAGCCGCTCGATATGTCAGTGGACGGTGTATAGGAGACAGCACCGTAAAAGCCGCTGACGGAACGCGGAGTCAGATAGATCAGTTTAAATGATCGATCATCGTAGAAGCGTTCGGCGTAACCCAGATAGGTCAAGCCGTTAATACGATCGGCCAACGCGTGTGGCAAAAACGTCGTAGGGAGACGACCATTGGGATCGAGTCTCACGCCCGATTCCGGGCCGAATTCCGCACTCGTAAACGCAATTTCCGACGGCGTAAAGCCGATCAGGCTCTGAGGAAACCCAGCCCGATCTCCGACCTCGATTCGACCGAAATCGCCAATCACGAAGAAGCTCAGTTCCGGGACAGTGAGACTCCAGGCAGAACTAGCGCCACTGGCATTGCTGTCGGCCAGCAGATTAAGCACGCCGCGGGCCGCAAACACGGTTCCGGACGATGTCTTGTATTGTGGAGTGACCTCGATTTCAGATTCGGTACTCCCACCCGCGCCCCCTCCGCGGGCGACGGTAGCACCGCCACCAACGAGATTCTCGTATCCGCTCAGTTTCACTCCGAACGTCCCCGGTTGCACGCTCGTTTGCGCGAACATTCGGATCGGGACGATCAGAAGAACCAACAGCCCAAGACAAGTCAGAGAGGCGTGAAGCTGTGCTATGCAATAAGAGCGGCGTGGGCAGGAGTTCCAAGTGCCGATCCCGAACCGGTGACAACCTGACATGAAAGTGTTCATGGATTTGACGCTTTATACGATCTGGTTTGCCCCGGCCGTGCGATCGACGAACATCGGTGGGTACGAAGTTTTGTCGGGGCCGCAGGCCGAACCTTACACAGAATCTGATCACGTGACTTTTACGCTCTGCGACAAAAGTGGGCTGTGCATAGTTGCGATTTCTTGGAAAATGCAGCAAATAATTCCTTCCCTCTAAGTCCTTCACTTTGTCATCCCTACAGGAGATGAGGCCTTGGGAAAGCGTCTCCAAAGTGGCCACATGAGCTTCTAGTGGAGTCAATCCAGAATGCTGGGTAGACGATCACGGCGACTGTCTCTATAGATATGCCCTCCTGCGCGTTCGGCGTCCCGAGGTGGCCGAAGATCTTGTACAGGAGACGAGGAAATGGAGACGGCACAAACCAGAGATTGAGAATTTCGCAGAATAACCTATGGGTGATGCTGCATCGCGCTCCGGGAGTGTATGGAGTTGAATTGGTTCGAGAACAAACCCTAGCTACGGCCCTATGGGCACCGTCGATAAATCTTCGTCCGCCGAAAATCCCTCTCTCCTTGCGGGTCGGAATTGGTTTGAAAGAATGCTGGTGAGCTTTATCGCCGAACGTACTCCGAAATGCCGAGAGGTAGTCCGCCTGCTATCGCAATCAATGGAGGTAAAGTTGCCCCTCGCGACTCGGATTAAAATTCGGTTTCATTATTTGATCTGCTTCTGGTGTTACCTTTACGGAGAACAGCTCCGAGCGTTACGGAAAATCGCCTCTTCGCTACCGGAGCACCTGGACGAATGCGGTCAGGAGGTTTTGCCGTACTCATCAAAAGAGCGAATGAAACAGGCACTCCGGGCAAAGCGAGATAAATGACCGTACGACAAGTTTCGGCAGCATGGTGGACGCCGATTCTCATTCGGATTGATCCTTTGGAGACCTACACTGGGTGCTGATTTCAGCTCACGCGGGCGACTTGTTAAAGGATTGCCAGCTGTCGCTTAGCGAAGTTCAAAAGCCCGCGATGCGGCCACGTTGCGCTCGCCGCGATTCAATAGCTGGCAATGACTTCGGTTCGTTGGTTACTTGCCGATCACCCCTTGCCGTCGCAGGCGCTTGGTGCGGTCTCTTGGCATCAGCAGCGTTTCTTCTCAAGGACCGCGGCGATACGATTTTCTGTAAGGTTTCGCGTAAGAAAGCGACCCATCTGGAAAAAGCCGGAGCAAAATGGTGGAGAGCAAAGAGACGATTGACCAAAACGAAAGCAAACTCATCGGAGCGAAGAGCCTACCGCCAATTGTTGACCGTTTTTACGGACCGCTTTACCAATTCGCTGTTCGTCTTACCAGGAGCGAATCGGACGCCGCGGATCTGGTTCAGGAGACCTTCTTCACGCTGATCCAACATTTACCTCAGATCCGGGACCTATCGAGAATCAAATGTTGGTTGTTTACCACGCTCCGCCGGAATTTCCTGATGGAAGTTCGCCACCGCGCGAAACATCGCGAAGTCGAGTTCCTGCCCGATGTCCACGGCTTGCAAATCGAGGAGCCCAGCCATTGGAGCACCCTGGATGCGCTCACCGTTCGTAGGGCCCTTTTGCAAGTCGACGAATCATACCGAACTACGTTAGAGCTCTTTTATGTGAAGAATTTTTCGTATAGGGAAATTGGCAAAGCTCTCGAAATCCCGATCGGCACAGTGATGTCGCGAATGTCGCGAGGCAAGGCGCAACTCAAATCGATCCTCTTAAGATATATTTATGGCGATTGTTGAATGCAAAGAATGCGGGCTGACACCCGCCCGCGTTGCGGCGACGTCATCAATGAGCGCAAACAGAAGTTCTCTCTCGTTGATTTGATTCACAAGGTCTCGGTTCCGGTCGTTTTGTCCGTCGCCGGAACTCTGATAACGAATCTGAGCTTTTTCAGCATGGAAGGGGAGCGGCAGATGGAGTAGACGCGCAAGCTTCTCGCCGACGCCTTCGACAAGGATCCGATCAAACAGCAGTATTGCATTTTCTATGTCGATCAATTGATGACCGTCAGCGTCTTGACGACTGTTGCCGCGAATGCAACCAACGACAACGTCCGGCTCGATGCGCTTCGAATGATGCCGGACCTGCTCGAGCAAAAGAATTATCAAGAAGAGCTCAAGCCTTTTCTTGTGCGGAGCATTTCCAGTCTGATCCCAAATCTGACCGAAGTTGAAGTTCTCCGAAGGCAAATCGTGCTCGACATTCAGACCTTGGTCGAGGCGGATTAGTCTTATCGAAACCATTAATTGTCGAGCTCTCGAGTTTGGACCGGAGCTGGAATCTTATCAATAACAAGCCAGGAAGAAATACCGATCAGACCCAGATCCGCGTCGGGCTGCAGGTAAAGCTGGCGTTGCTCGGTCTCGTGCGGAACTACCGCCGCGAACGAGAGATTGCCGCTGGTATCGTGGATCTTGCCAAGGCTTCCTTAGATCTTTCAAAGTCGCCAGTGAGCAACTGGAGATTCTCCTGATTTCGAGTCCGAGAACGGCGCTCCGGCTGACTGCAAGATCAGCGATTCAACCGCTGAACGAAGGTCATTCATTGCGGCCGGTGGCTGAGGGACCGCGCAAAGGCATATCTCCCGTTTTCATCGTGGCGCCGGAACAGATGCAGGGCGAGAGCCTCGCCCAATTACTCAGGCAAAACGGAATCGATACCCAAGGTGTTTGATGTTATCAGTGCAGCCTCGCATGCCTGATTGTCGGGAGCCTTACGCAAGAATAATCCGAGCGATTGGTCATTTCACCGAGTTGCGAACCGGCGCCTGTCGCGATTCTCTCGTGGCCGTTGTCTGCAGAGTCCGTCTCATTCGCGACTTGGCATCGGTATTGAGAGACGGTCCGCTAAGCTGATCCACG
>DATMQC010000086.1:0-7528 GCA_035567275.1 Chthoniobacterales bacterium
GGCATCACCATCGAGGGTCCAGAACTCCTTCCGGTCCGTGTAGGCCGGCAGATAGGCGGCCAGCAGCCCGATCAGGCCGAGGGCTCCGATGACCCAACGGTTGCCACGATCCTCGCGCTCCCCGGGGCTCAGATTTCCGCCGGCAAAAAGCGCTGCGCCAGACAGCGCGAAGAATACGATCGCGAGTGCGATCAGCGCTGGGTGGGAGAAGAAAGCCGCAAGATAGGCAACAGTGCCAATAACAATGAGCGTCAATCGGGCGGCTGACGTCATCATTCCTGATTTGTGGACCCGCCGAGCCGGCCGGGCAAGACCCTCAAATTTTCTTCATGTGGAACCATACTATTGATCTCCGAAGCGAAACGCGGAATTAATTTCTTACGTGTATGAAGACCCTTGGCGAAATTGCGAGCTTTGTTGGAGGCGAATTGCGTGGCGATGCTTCAGTCTCAATCACGCGGATCGTCCATCCCGCGGTTGCCGAGGGAAACTCGGATCTGGCTTTCATCCTCTCGGAAAAAGCAGCTTCCCTTCTCGGTGGCGGCAAGATCGCAAACGCGATCGTTCCCGCGGGTATCGAGTCTTCCTCAAGAGCCAATCTAATCCTGGTAAGTCGGCCGCGCCTGGTTCTCGCAAAGTTAACCGAACTGTTCGAACGCCCGGTTCACGTCTGCCCTGGAATCAATCGCCTGGCAGAAATCGATCACACCGCGCGGCTCGGTCGAAATGTAGCGATCGGACCATTCTGTTCGGTGGGTCCGAATACCGTCATCGGTGACAACTGCCGGCTGATTTCCAACGTGAGTGTCGGAGCAAACGTTTCAATCGGAGCAAACACGCTCCTGCACGCAGGTGTTCGCGTGGGCGATCGCTGCGAAATCGGCCATCGCGTGGTCATTCAGCCTAATGTGATTATCGGCGGCGATGGCTTTGCATTCGTGACGCGCGAACCGGGCAGCGTCGAATCGGTGCGCCAGACGGGAGAGGTCAAAAGCTTCAACAATGAAGTCGTCCGGATTCATTCGCTCGGAAACGTGATTATCGAAGACGATGTTGAGATCGGCGCCGGGACATGCGTTGACCGCGGCACACTCGGCGAAACAAGGATCGGAAAAGGGACGAAACTGGATAATCTGATCCAGGTCGGTCACAACGTTACGATCGGAGAAAACTGCCTCATCGTTTCTCAGGTTGGGCTGGGCGGTAGTTCCAAAATCGGCAACCGCTCAGTAATCGGAGGCCAATCCGGCATACCGGATCATGTAACTATCGGAGACGACGTCGTCATTCATGCAGGCTCAGGCATTACCAGCCATGTCCCGGACAAAAGCGCGATGATAGGAATTCCCGCGGTGCCCTTGAGAGAATTCATGGATAGGGAAGTCAGGATGCGCCGAGTCCCGAATATCATCAAAGAGCTGAAACGGCAGGTCGAGGAGATCATGGAGAAACTGAATTCGCTTCTTCCTCCGCAGCGATAAACGGTTGTGAGGGCACAAAGACATTTCACCACAGAGACACAGAGGGCACAAAGTTCGAAGGGAGCAAAATTTTGTTTTCCTGCGAGGATTTTCCCGTGAATAGCTTTGCTTCCTTTATCACTCGTCGTCGTGCTGCTAATGAACACTCGTAGCATCTTACTGGTGCCGAGCAGATTGCAAAAGTTGCGATTTTGACATTTTTGGGCCGGAAAAAGTGTTCATTCCTCACCCAGGAAAGCGCCCTTTTCTAGGTTACTCGTCGCCGTCCTCGTCCTCCAGAAGTTATCAAACCCTGTTCAGTCTTTGATGTGGGAATGACCGCGAAGAGACCGGTGGCCGACGAACTAGTCAACGCCCGGCGGACGATAAGGAACATGTTTCGTCATCGCCTGATCGATCTCTTCCGGTGTTAGAAGTTCGACTGTCTTCATCCGCGTTGCGCCCGCTCCGGCCACCGCCAGCGAAATGGCCGCTGCGGTCAGATTATCGGGTACGTCAAGGATGAGGTAGGCGTCATTTTCACCGAAAGCGAAATAGAACGCCTCCAGGTGTCCACCCAGACTTTTCAATAGCTTTTCGACGACCGCACGCCGGGCAGTCCCACCGACCTTGTTGAGTCCTCTGATTCCCTCCGATGTATACGAAGCCATCGCCAGATACTTGGGCATAAGTCAGGTCCGGAAAGAGGTCAAGTTTACAATTGCCGCGCAGACGGCAAAAAGTGATCGGCCTCAGGCCGGATAGTCTCCGGTGATATATTTTTCCAGGTTGTCAATTGTCGCGGTCTGCGCCGAAATGATCCTCCTCACCAAGTCGCCGATCGACAATATACCAATCATCTTGCCCGCAACCATAACCGGGAGGTGACGTATGCGCTTTTCGGTCATCACGCGCATGCATTCAGTTACACTTTCCTCGGGATCAGTAGTCACCAATTCGCGCGTCATAATTTCGCTAACCGGTGTATCTTTTGAGGATCTTCCCATCAGGATGACCTTCCTTGAGTAATCCCGCTCGGAAATGATTCCGACCAATTTCCCACCGTCCATTACAGGCAGTGCGCCGACATTTTTCTCCGCCATCATCTGAATGGCTTCGAATACCGTGGCACTTGAAGCAATCGACCAGACTGCCAAGCCCTTATGCGCCAAAATCGCGCTCACTGAACCAGCGATTTCCATAAGCCTTGCTGAACTATGCTCCGACTCGGAGAAAGATTCAAAACAGAATATTCCGCGGCGAGAAAATTCTATTTCAGCCGATTCTCGCGAAAATGTGTTGATGGCGGCCGCCCCTCCCAGGCCGTTTTGGCCAGTGTTGACGAAAGCCCTGATAAGGGCGTTGCTCGCAACGCCCGGATTCGGGGGTAAGAGTCATTTTGTTGGCTTTACCGAAATCCGCGGGAGTTGCGAGCAACTCCTCTCCAATGATCGCTCAAGTTGGCGGTTTAGGAGACTCCACCAGCAGTTCCAGGAGAAGCTTGCAGTGCGCTGGAACATGCTTTTTCCAATTCAGCCTTCAGAAACTGCAAAGCCGCTTTGCGCGTCACGACCGTGGGTTCCAAGGGAAGATTGGTCAGACGACCATTCTTCAGACGTATAGCGGCCACCCAGGTCGTCCCCTGCCGGTAGAGGTCGAGAAGTCCGTGCGGTTTAAGATCCTGCAGCGTCACCTTTCCGGAGAAGTTCTGAGCCATATTCCATCAATCGGCAACATCGGATCCAACTTTAACCTTTCCGCTTGGGCAGGAACTCGGAACGGACGGACGCAATCTTGCTGTGATCCGGATTTGCATGTCGCTGGTCTGAGACGCGGCTTCGTTAGAAATGAGCTCTCAAAGCCGTTCTTCGGTAATTTTTCCAATGAAATCGAGCACCGACTGGTGGATTTCCCCACGTACGTAAAGATGCTCCAGATCGGGAAGCTCCTTTTTGAGGTTCGCATAAACCGCCTTAAGCAGGTTTAACTGGCGCCTGAAATCAGCTTTCCACCATTCCGTGCCTTGGAATGCCGCAGGGGCAATGGCCGTATTACGAAAAATTGCACCGGAAAGATCCGCACCGGAAAGATCGGTATCCTGAATTACGGCTCCGCTCAGATCCACGTGGCTTAAAATTGCTCCCGTCAATTTCGTACCTTTGCAACGGACAAAAGAAAGCTTGGCATAGCTCAAGTCGGCATTGGAAAGATCGACCTCCAACAGGGATGCCCGCCCCAGATTTGCTGAAGCCATATTGGCGCCGCGGAGCACCGCCCGGCAGATCCGGCAGGATTGGAGATTGCGAAATTCTCCGCCGGCAAGAAACGTCGAAAAAAAGGCACGGGGCGCATTTTCCCGGCCCGAAAATGCCCATCCAAAAGAATTTGCCGATCCCTGATTCAGATAAATGAGCGATTCGCTGATCGACTTGACGTTCAAACGCAACTGCTCCGCCGCGTTCCCTAATCCGGCGCTTTCCTCTTTCACCGGTTCGCCTTTGCCACCGCATCCCATCTTGCGCGCCTCGTTGAGAATTTTCTCAACGCGATCTTTCGGAAGGCTTTCAAACACGCTCTTCAACGCGGGCCGGTCAAAGTTCGTTATTTTTTCGGCTTCGATCCAGTCATTTTCGGAGACCAGGTCCGGAGGAGCTCCGCCGCGGGCCAGAAAAAATCGGTACAGCGATTCGGATAAAGAAAACTTTGAGGCGCGGTTGATCGCATCGAGCTTTGGCAGCGATTTTTTGGGATTCTTTTTGACCAACCTCCCAACCGCGAGCCGAATAGCATCCTGGACCTTGCTTTGAGGTTCCGACAAAAGTCCAAGAGACAGCTCGTCGAAGGCGCATTCGTAAAATCGCTTCCTTCGGACGGCCATCTGTGCCAGCACGCCGGCCGCCATCAAACGCGACGGCGGATTCTCGTTTTGGCTGAATAGTTTGATTGTTTCATAAAACTCCGTGTCCGATCGGGATCGCAAGTTGGCACGCTGATTCAGCCCGACGGCGACAATCGCTGCAACACCAACCGCAATCACTCCCACCGGCCAGCCAAATTCCCGAAGGCTTCTCCATAAACCTCGTCGGTCCGATTGCCGTGTATAATAACGCGCCTGAGCTTTCTGATTCTCAATTTGAGCCTGCACAAGCGGGTCTCCGGATCCTGGAGGCTCGCCGGAAGATCTATCTGCGACGAAACACTGAAACAAGAAAACCCCAGCCAGGCAAAAGCTTGGCAGCACTCTTAGGAAACGAAGTTTGAAAGGGCGGCGAGCCACTGGAAAAGAGGGCTCTTCAAAAACAGCCAACTGACCCGCGGCGACATCACCTCTATATGCGAGACGGTACACAAAGCCCATCTTACCAAGCTTTTGTGCCGACGGAAAGATGGTGCTGCGCCTAAAGACGCAAAGTGAAATGATGGGACATGATGCTCATCCGATTGACCAGATAAAAGCGGTGCGCGCCAAACCTCTGGACTCCCGAATCCAGAGCTAAAATCTCACAGCCCCGCTCTCTGGCAGCTGCAACAAGCCAATCAAACAAGAGCTTGCCGAATCCTTGAGAGCGGTCATCGCTATTGGTAACAAGGTCGTCGATATACATGAATTTACCGTAGGCCAGATTTTCGCTATAACGAAAACCCGCCACCGAGCGAATCACCTGATCCGATTCGACATAAGCCAATAGATACCCTGCGGCTTGCTGGCGAACGATTTGATCCACCATCGCAGATTCCTCGAGGTGAGGTCGCAATTGCCTTAAAACCGAACAGCACCGCCGGATGTCCATCTCGTTGGACACAAGAGCTAGGGTACCATCTCGCATATAATACGAGACGGTACACCGTAATGGTTGCCATGCGACATTGTAAGACAGGCGGCCATGTCGCATGACCACCGCAGGCCTGCGTGCGACCTCTGCCTCTTCCTGCTTTGAACGTCTTTCCCCCTTTTCGTCGTAGACGCCCCTGAATTTCTTCTTCATTTTCATCTAATGGCGAATTCGATTGCTTTACTATTCTCTGGCCAGGGAGCGCAACAGGTCGGGATGGGCAAAGATCTGTCTCAACGGTTTGCCGTAGCGGCAAATCGCTTTGCGGAAGCTGATTCGGTACTCGGCTATTCGCTTAGCCAGACCGCATTTGAAGGACCGCTAGAAGAGCTTACAAAAACATCGCGTTGCCAGGCGGCTCTTTTTACGCATGGGATAGCGATACTCGATGTTCTTCGCGAACAACTTGGAGACTTCCGTTTCGTCGCTGCCGCCGGCTTGTCTCTAGGAGAATTTACTGCGCATGCCGCCGCTGAAACATTCGACTTTCCGACCGGTCTGCGCCTCGTTGCAAATCGAGGGCAGTACATGGAAGAGGCCTGTAATACCACCTCCGGCACAATGGCCGCATTCATTGGTGGTGAAGAAGCCGACGTGCTGGAGGTCGCACGCATAGCTGACGTGGATGTGGCTAACCTGAATTCTCCGGGTCAGATCGTACTGTCCGGAGAGGTAGCTAAAGTGCGAAGAGCAATCGAGCTAGCCAAGGAGCACGGAATCAAAAGAGCCGTTCCTCTTACCGTCGGGGGTGCATTTCACTCGAGGCTGATGATTTCCGCGCAGAGAAAATTGGAAAATGATCTCGCTGCAATTGCGATTTCAAAGCCCGCTGCAACCATCATTGCGAATGTTACCGCGGCCCCGGTAACTACCGCAAATGAAGTCCGGCAGAGCTTGGCGCAACAAGTCACAGGAACGGTTCGATGGACGCCGAGCATCGAATACATCGTTGATCAACTCGGTTGCGATCTGTGCCTCGAACTTGGTCCAGGCAAGGTCCTGACGGGACTCGTCGGCCGTATCCGGAAAGGAACGCGAACTATTTCCATCGGAGACATTCCTTCAGTGGAAGCAGCGCTGCCCCAATTGCTTGAAGCCATTAGTGCCTGAAAATCGCCGCATGATTTCTGGCACGATCGGCTCTTTTTTTTTGCGAGTCTGAATTTCAATTTCTTATTGAAACATTTTCGCAAAGCGTGGCAATATCCGCCCGATGTTTTCGCGCTGGGCGTTTCTGCTGTTGCTCTCTCTCGCATTTCTCTTAAATGGTTGTGTTAGTACGCCACCGTATGCCTACCATTATATTCCAGGCCGAACAGCCACTTTGGAAAATGGTTATGCCGTCGCGCCGGTCCGCGCACCCACAGTGGTACGAGGCGCCATCGCTGCGGGCAACGATTTGGTGGGGAAACCGTATCGATATGGTGGAGGTCATAGGAACTTTTTTGATACGGGTTACGACTGCTCGGGCGCCGTCTCTTACGTGCTCCATTGTATCGGCCGGATGAACACGCCGACTCCGTCGAAGGAATTGCGCAGCTACGGGGAAAACGGTCCCGGCAGCTGGATTACTATCTATGCCAGCCAGGGACACTCATTTCTCGTAGTAGCGGGACTGAGGTTCGATACGGGTTGGGGAGACGGCGATCGTGGACCGCGTTGGCTCATGCGAGGCCGGCCGGCCGACGAGTTCGTCATGCGCCATCCGATCGGTCTTTAAGAATACTAACATTTTTGGGACAGCGTTCGGACGTCTCTCGTAAATGGTCTACCTCTCTGCAAAGGCAACTAATCGTCCTCGTCCTCGAACTCGGAGCCGCTACAGGGCTCTGCTGAGACGCTGACTCACCGAAAGCCAAATAATGTACCGTTTGTTCAAGAGCCAAATTTCTCAACAATCGAAGATGAGTACGAGTTCGAGGACGATTTTTAAGATTTGGCGCCGCCAAGTCAGCGGGAAACGGGAACAAAATTCCCGTCACTGGCCACATCGGACACGGATCACGCCGTCTTGGACATCCTCAAAGGAAGGTAAACCTGGGCCACCTTCTGAGTATGTTTAACCCGGCATGAAGACGTTCAAAATCTCGAATGCTTTCCATGCCGGGCTGAAAGCAGCCGGAATCGATCCCGCGGTTGTGCTGCGGAAGAGTGATCACTGAAGTGGCTAAGGAGTTGGGCATGAGTAGCCGGACCTTGCAGCGCCGCAATCACGGACGAAGGCGCCAGTTTTCG
>DATMQC010000087.1:0-2857 GCA_035567275.1 Chthoniobacterales bacterium
GTGACTGCGACTCCAGGCTCGCGAGCTCAGCCGCGTCTTTCTGGAGCGTGAGTTTATCGGGGGCCGGATGGATGTCCTGGATTAGGATCACAAGAGTCACGCAAAGAGAAGCCGATAAGCCAATGGCCAGCAGCGTTTGGACAGGATCGGGACGCCAGCTTCTTCCTGTTCTAACTGTTCTCATAGTCCGCAAATCTTTTGACCGGCCGAGATTCGGAATGTTTCGAGGCGGTACGGTCAATTTTTGCGATGAGCGCTCGTTGTGGTTCTGCGTACCTTCCAGCGTTGAATCGCTCGGGGCTACTATCGTAAGCCCCGCCTGCGTCGAGAACTTTACTTCTTCGCGCTTGCCTCGTAAGCGGTCAGATCACCATCACGTGTGACAATAAAGCTGAAGTTGTAGTTGGGCCTTTCGCCGGTGGCGAAGTCGGTCGTCTGAAGGTAAACGCGGCGACCGACGATCTTTTCGATTCGTAGGAACTCACGCGCGTTTGCAGCCCAGCGGCGGGGGAGAAATTTTGCTGCTCGGGTATTAACATTGTTTACCAACACCAGTGTGCCAGACGGGTTCAGGAGGAAAAGCTTAACAAAACAGGCTTTTGTTACCGGCTCATAACTGACGCCGAAAACGCTGTTGTCCTTGTTGGCGAATCCACTTTGATCGGTCGGGTTCGAGCTGGGACCAAGGAAGCCCTTTTCTGAGTGGAAGATATATTGCGTGGTTAGTTCGTCTTGGTTATCGGAGGAGGCAGTAATGCGAACAATCACGATTGGCTTGCCATCAGGCGTGCGATCGGTGTGGAAAACGCTCGCAGGACCTGTTGGAGCTGCTGGCGACAGCGTGCAGAGAAAGCTGCCACTTACGAGGGAAGCGAGTAAAGAGCGCATAGAGTAGTGCCCATGAGCTTAGCTGTTCCATATTAAAAAGCTATAACCCGAAAGAGGAATCCAGACAGATTTATAGCTTTTGAGATTCATCTCCAGGGTCTGCTTGGGTACGGAGATAACAGAAGCTGGGAAAGGGTTCAACAGAAGCCAGCAAAGGTCACGGAGGGGTTTCTCGGATTCAAGCTCCAGGCGCCAGGGCTGGTTGCATCCTCGGCAGCTCGTTAATTAAGCCAAGCGTCTCATTTCCGGTTCGCTGTTGCCTTCGTTTTCTTCTGTTCGAAACCTCTCCCGATCCTTCTGTTTCGGTAAACTTGAATTCTACGAATGCATTTGCGGCATAGGCACGTTTACCCGCTAAACTCGAAGCGCATTTCGCCGTAGTTCAATCTATGAGTTCGACCGCAAAAAACACAAAGACTGCATTGAATGTCATCGGATGCCTGGCACTGCTTCATGCAATCCGTTTGGGCAAGACCCCGAAACGCACCCGGCTTCGAAATATTCGAACCGCTAGCGCTCCGGAGCCCGCTTGCGGCTATTCGGGGCATCAGGAGCGGGTTCCCTCAAACTGCTATAGCTGAAACTTCAACCTCATTCCAAAATGCGCTCGGAAGCCGCAGCTTCACAGGGAAAGACAGACCTTCATTCCTGGTTAGTCGGTTTAATCGCGCTGGCCGCCTTGCTTTGGGTCCTCGGCGATCTTATGGGCTGAGTTCTGGCGACAGCCAGTGCCCGCGGATAACAAGCCTCGAGGCAATCGCAGATTTCCGTAGCCTTCGCCCGACGTTCCGTTTCCTCCTCCCGGCGATCTTCCAATTTGCTTCATCCTTGCCGCGTGCCTCGGCATCCCTCGGCGGGAGTCTTCCTGGCCTCTTCAGCGCGAGCCTATTCACCCGGCGGGCGGTATTCCACTCGGGTTCGTGTAGCCTGATCCATCTCTTCGGGCGTGAGCAGAACAGTCGTCTTAGTCCGAACGGCCCCAGTCGTGACAGCTAGAGATATAGCGGCAGCGGTAACATGGTCTGGTCCTTCGGTGATCACATAGGCGTCATTCTCGCCAAAAGCGAAGTAGAACGCTTCGAGGCGACCCCCAAGCTTCTTGAGCATCTCTTCCACGTGCATGCGGCGCGCCGTTCCACCTTCTTTCATCAGGCCTTGAATTCCTTCGGGAGTATACGAAACCGTCGTCAAATACTTTGGCATAATTCAGCTCTTGAACAGGGCTCTGGCATTTTCCGGTAGCCAAAAGAAAATCGCAAGGCGACAACGATCCGTTTCTTCATCCCGGGGCCGAAACACTTTCTCAAGCGACGTCGCGCCTCAGACCGGCGAGATCTAGAGGCAGCACGGTCGGTTGTGAAGCAGCCTCGCTCTATAGAATCCTTGAAAACCAAGGCCACCTGATGGTTGATGCAGGGACACGGCAAAAACTTGACTCATTTGCAATCGATTTTGCTTCTCAAGGATTCCAGGGGATTCAGTTCTCCTTCATTGATGCGGCGCGAAATCGCCCTCACCGCTTTCGGGCCCTTTGGAAGCGTCGGCATTCGGTGCGGATGGCTCGCCAATACCATACGCACTTGGAATATCAGAATCGTTCGCACACGAGGTAATAAATAGTCCTGCTGCCGCAACAGCGAGCAACCCGATCGCGATTTTCATATTTCTGGTCAATCTCCTGGATTGTCGTCGCCAAACCATTAGTTGCAAGGACAACTCCATCTTTGATTGCCTGAAGTTGGTCGCGGGTTTATTTATGCTCAATATGGAAGTCCTCCAGACTTTATCTGTAGCTCTGGGCTTGGCTACGCTTTCGGGGTACAGTCTTTATCTTACGGTCTTTGCAACTGGATTGTCGATTCATCTCGGATGGGTCCACCTTTCGTCGCAGTTCGCATCCCTTTCAGTTCTGGGAGATCCGGTTATTCTTGTTTTTTCGGGCATCCTGTTCCTTCTGGAATTTTTTGCC
>DATMQC010000088.1:0-5165 GCA_035567275.1 Chthoniobacterales bacterium
CCGCAAAACCTACGCCGACGGCTACTGGGGTTTGAACGCAAGCGACGGACCTTCTGGATACATGGCCTATGGCGCACCGGACGGTCCCGAGGACGGCACCGTTTCCCCCACCGGAGCGATCTGCTCAATTACGTTTACACCGGATGCGGCGACCGCGATCGCTCGCGCGTTGTATGAAAAGCTAGGGCCCCAGCTCTGGGGGAAATACGGGTTTGTGAACGCCTTCAATATTGATCATAGCTGGTACGATCCCCACGTGATCGGAATAGACTTAGGTATGGTCTTGTTGGCTATCGAGAACTACCGAACCGGATTTGTGTGGGACCTGACGAACCGCCACTACGCAACCCCGCGTGCGTTGCGGGCCGCCGGATTCCGACTGACTACCGAACCGGAGCCGCGCCTTCTTCAGAATTCCGAAATAATCGGTCATCGGGTAGTTGCGAACGAAGTGGATCCGAAGGCTTGAACTCTGCGCCAAATTCTCACAAATCAGCCGCGAGAAGAATCTCACGTATATCCGAGAATGAGCACCGGCTGTCATCATTCCATTCCATCAAACAACAAACTTTATCGGTCGTCGTGAGGCGTTCAAGACCGGCTTCAGAAACGCTGAGCGCTCGAAGCAGGCAATCCATCTTCTCTTCCCATTGCTCCGACGGATAGACTTTTTGAATTGCCGCGAGAGCGCACCATTGAACGGCGCTCGGGTCTAACGCGTGAACATTTTGACCCTGCGCATTACGTGCCGGCGAATCTTGACACCATGCCTGGGGTGAAAACAAAAGTTCGTACGCTTTCATTTTTCAGGGACTTCCAAAAGCGAATCAATAAGACTTACGCAGGGAAAACCGCTCTTGACAAGGCCTAAACAATGCTGGCGGAAAGCGTGCATCTGCCGCCTCGCGCCAAGGCCAAAATTGATTTATTCTGCCTTTTTTATGACGGAGTCGAACTTGAGGCATCTAATCGCCAGAGTGCTGGAATCTTACCGAGAGATCGGTGGAATTAACAACATCGATGGCTCAAACTTGCCATCAAAGCGGGCTATCGCTCAAATTTGCGAGGACTTCCTCCAGATTTTGTTTCCGGGCTTCCACGATGAGCAACCTATCGCGACAGAAGAGGTCGACCAAATCACCTCGAAACGGATCCTGAGCGTAGTTGAAAGGTTGCAGGTCGAAGCTTTCAAAAGCCTGAGGTTGCAGGAGCCGGATTGCCCTAAACGCCGGGCAACCGAAATTGTGACCCACCTGATAGGTCAACTGACGGCCGTGCGGGACCTCTTGTGGACGGACGTCGAAGCGGCATATGAAGGGGACCCGGCGAGTAGGAGTTTTGACGAGATAATAGTAGCGTATCCTTCGGTAGAGGCGGTGGCGATACAGCGTATTGCACATGCGCTTTACCGAGAAGAGCTACCTCTTATTCCGCGAATCATGACCGAGTGGGCCCATAGCCGAACCGGCATAGATATCCACCCGGGTGCGAGCATCGGTGGCTCTTTCTTCATCGATCATGGAACCGGAGTTGTTATAGGCGAAACTTGCCGCATCGGTTCTCACGTTAAGCTTTACCACGGGGTAACCCTCGGGGCCCGCAGCTTCCAAAAGGATGAAGACGGCAAAATAAAGAAAGGCGGAAAAAGACATCCGGATGTAGAGGACTGGGTTACCATCTATCCCAATGCTACGATCCTGGGGGGTGAAACCATCATTGGCGCCAGAACGACGGTTGGCGCAAACGTTTTTCTCATGGAGAGCGTCCCTCCAGACTCGCTGGTGAGGAATGAACGGGCCCTTGTCAATATTGTATCGAAAAGAAGCCGGGAAGGCCTTCTGAGCCACCCGCCACAGAGCGAGATCGAATGGCTCCCCAACTATGAAATTTAGCCCTCCCCGACGCTGGCTTGCATCAGGGAATTTGAAATCGGTCCATGCGGTGCACAACCCTGGCAAGGACAGATCTCCGAGCTGCCCGCCGATAACGGCCGCCTCGGAGATGCGGCCCTGCCTATCTGTCTCGCGAGAACGGTCGCCTCGGAACGCGATCAGCTCAGGACTGATTCAGATGATCGATTCGCTTCTGAAGCCGATCCTGTTGCTTCCGATGCATCTCGTCCCAGATTTGACGCTGCTCTGGAGTGAGAAGACCGGCGATCGTAGCGCTCAATTTTGCGCGTTGCATTGTAAGTTGCGTCCTCGCGCTGTTCACGCTTGCCGAAAGCGATGAAATTGTCGCTTCGTCTCCCGGATTTTTGTAGATTGCATCTTGAAGGCTCTTTTCGGCAGTCAGTAAATTCAGCATTGCCGTTCGAAATGCACCCTTATTATCCGCCCTGAACTTCTTTATCTGGTTTCGCTGCTCGTCGGACAAATTCAGCTTTTCAAGGAACCCCTCCTGACCATGGCCCCATTGACCGTGGTGAGCGCACTCTGGCGAAGCAGATGGGCCGGTTGATTGAGCGAGAACTGAGCCCCAGGCTGTTACAGCAAGAAGCGGCAGTAACAAAAATTTCAATTTCATACCTTCAGCCATAGACGGGAAGGATCCGGCCAAAGTTACGCAGCCTCGCCCTGGCTACAAAGCCAGGTGAAATTGGCAAGTCTTATCTACGCTACGCTTTGCGCGGCGGCTTCAAGCCTTTCTTCGACCGGCGCTTCGAGGTAGCCTTGAGCTGGGTCCGGAACGTTGCGGCGCAAGCGGCGATTCCTGCTCTCCGTCATCATCCGTAGGTACAACGTTGGACGTTCGGGCTCTTCGGCACGGGGAACGCCGTAACCAGATCTCGCAACGGTGTCTAAGACCTGAAGCATTTGTTCCATGGCTTTCCGCTGCGCTTCGATCGCTCCTACCAAGTCGTTCACGATTCTTTTGTCTTCGACGCTCTTGATTTGTTTGAGGCTTCCTTTGACGTAAGCAAGGTGACGATCCGCCTCTTTGAGGCGGTCCCGGGCCGGTATGAGTTCGGTTTTAGACAGCATGATGAGACACTGTACCCACAACATAATGATACTGGCAAGGAAAGATGTACAATATCTTGGGGTACGATCGCATTTCAGAGGTTTTTGCCGCCGTACCCAGATCCAGGCTTACCCATCAATACCGCGATCCTGGCCAGAGTTGCAATCGGATTTTATTCCAAGGCGAAATTCTGGGAGCACTCAATCTCACTTGAAGAGCGCGTTCTTTCCACGGCGCGCTCGGATTCCAGGCTAAACCCAGGCTAACCGATCCCATATTGTTCTTGGACAAAGGGGAGCAGACCTGCTTTTTCCAGAGCGGCCAGGGGTGCCAGGAATGTCACTTGCACGACACCAGGATGCCGGCCGATCTCTATACCCCCGGTAATGGTCGCGCGATTCATCACCTCCGCGAGGCTCAATGAGAGAAGCTCAGCAGCTCGGCGGAGACCGACCTGAGTCGCCTTATTCAAATCCGGACCCGACCCGACTACGGATACAGGCGCCGATTCTTCGATCTTGTCGACTCCCCATCGGGCCGCCAACCGGCGAGCACGATCTTTCTCTGCGTCGTTCAGAGGCCGAGCCAGAGGCGGAAGGTCTTCAATCAACGGGAAGAGCACCGGTCCCTCGAGGTTTCGCCCCTTCATTAAGCCGACCTCCAAGGTCACCGTGCCGGAAACATCCATCGTGTGACCGGCAATCTCGCCATCACCCTGGAGCGCATGCATGTCTCCAAAGTAAATGCCCGCTCCCGGCACCTTTACTGGCGCCAAAAGAATTGCGCCCGGCCGGACTGCATCAATATCCATATGGCCATCGGTTCGGAGTTCCAGTTGCTCGGCGGTGATGGCGTATTCATGTGGCGCACCAACCAGCGCTGAGCCGAAATCGCCGGCATTATGGGAATCAGGCATTCGGACTGCGGGCGTCGTTCCGAGTTGGCCAAGGAACGGCCGCAGTCTGGTGGCGATGCCGACCAGATCATGAGGGGCAAAGGTGAGAATTGAATGCTGAGCCGAGCTCTCCGGCAAAGCGGCAAATTGATTGGCCGAATGCGCAATTCGTTCTGCAACCTCTTTTGGAACCGTGACTCCTACCTGGCGAGTGTCATCAAAAACGACCGTGTATCCGTTGACCATCTGAAAAGGAGTGACCGGCGTATTGCATTTCACGCAGCGAACCGCCTGCTGGCCGATCCCCTGGACGTAGGTGTCAGGATAGAGTGTACCGCAATTCGGGCACTTGGGTGCGGCGTAAGGATCACCCAGATAATGGCCTTCTACCCAGCGATCATGGCCCGAAGCTGTTGCCACCGAGGTGACATTGATATCGCGGACCCGCAGAATAACAGCGTCTCCGGGCATAGCTCCATCCACAAATACCGGCCGCGTCACTTCGTGACCACCCCGAATTCGCGGTGTGATCATCGGTCCCCAGCATCCGGGTGCCGTGTTTCCGACGATCGTCCCGTCGGCTGCTAAGGGACCGAGCATCGGTTGTGCCGGATCCAAAATACCGTCGGTCAATTCAGAAACGAGCACTGTGCGTCTCGCTCTTCCTTTGGCTTCAGAGGGATTCATAGATTTTGTTCCTTTGTTTGGAATTCTTGAAAAGCAAAACCCACCTAGTGATTAATGTACGGATACGGGAAAAACTTGACTCGTCTGCAATCGATTTTGCTTTTAAAGGATTCTAGCGGAGTTCTTTCGATTTCACCAAGGATATCGAGCCTGTGCCGGACCTTAACGCTGATCCGGTCAAGATCACTAAGAATGGGAAGTTTCTCGGGCACAGGAAGTGGCAGCAACAAAATGCCCGGCAGCGATCTGGAGGGCTGCGGTCCCTCGCAGCCGTGGCCGGCCCTAAAATTGACACCGATTCACGGCGCCGACGGAGCGGACGCCCTCCAGGGAATCGGCCAGCAATGGTCATCCGATCTTGGCAACAATGATGATGGAGGCTTGGAGGGCTACGGTCCCTCGTAGCCCTTGGCGGCCGTAAATCAACACCATATCACGGCGCCGACGGAGCGGACGCCCTCCAGGGAATATGCCAGCAATGGCCATCCGATCGCGGCAACATTTGCGAGAAGGCCAGCTTCCTTTCTGAGCGCAAAAGGCCAGTGCTCGACGAGGAAGGCATAAGCGCCTCAGTGCGGGTGTCTTCCCGCCCAGAAAAGATACGTAAAAAACAGGATGA
>DATMQC010000089.1:0-11713 GCA_035567275.1 Chthoniobacterales bacterium
ATGCCTTGACTGAGCAGCGGCATGGGAGCGCCTGTCATTGCCTGTGAAAAACCTTTTAAGGCTGTGATAGATATTGTGCCATGTGTCGTCGGCTTGTGCGTGCGGTGCCGCAGCCGATAATAGAAAGCAAAAAAGCAAGACGCGGTTCATGTTAACTCCACTGATCTCAACCAGTGACTTTCCGCGATCTATACCGCCGCCGGGGTGGCGGCTAAGCATCCGATGCGCAAAAAGCCAGACCGAAAAGCTCTTCGCCCGAATCTCCAGCCACGTCAATGTTTGGCCTCTCCGCCTTTATTTTAGCGAGGGAAAAAAATAAGATTTAACACGCATCGATGAACTGGTTTAAAGTCCTTTTATGCCTCAGCCCTCCAGTCGGCCGTTCGTTTGGGGAACGTCAACCGCAAGCTATCAAATCGAGGGGGCTGTTGCCGAAGGCGGACGAACCCGCTCGATATGGGACACGTTCGCCCATACCCCTCATAAGGTTGAGCGGTCCGAAACAGGTGACGTCGCTTGTGATCATTACCATCGTTACAAAGAGGATATCGCCCTCATGCGAGACCTCGGCGTCAATGCCTACCGCTTGTCAGTCTCGTGGCCTCGAATTTTGCCCGACGGCAAGGGAAAACCAAATTCGCAAGGAGTCGACTTCTACAATCGATTAATCGATGAATTGCTAGCGACGGGAATTACGCCGTTCGTTACGCTTTTCCATTGGGATCTCCCGCAGTCTTTTCAGGACCGCGGAGGATTTGCCAGGCGGGATATCGCAGGCTGGTTTACTGATTACGCCGTTCAAACCGCGGAGCGTCTCGGAGACCGGGTAAAGCACTGGATTATGCTGAATGAACCCTCGGTGTTTGCGTATCTGGGCCACGCGTTGGGCGTCCATGCTCCCGGAATAGCCGATCTGAAGGCATTTTTCGCCACAACGCACCACTTGAATCTTGCGCAAGGAACGGCTCTTAAGGCGCTCCGATCGCTCGATGGATCTTTTGAACTTGGGACAACTTTGAACTTGCATCTGGCTATTGCGGCGGACGGTTCGGAGGCTTCCGCACAGATGGCTCAAAGGCACAACGATCTGTGGAACAACTCTTTTCTGGGACCGCTTCTCGCCGGCAGCTATCCGGATCGTGTTCTTCCGGACCTGGAGGCTTTCATCCAGCCCGGAGATTTGGAGATTGCGAAGCAAAAGGTCGACTTTCTTGGCATCAATCACTATTTCCGTGCGCACGTTAAGGCGAATCCGAAGGCGCCTCTGGGCTATGAACAAGTCGCGCCTCCCCCGGAACTGCCACGGACGAGCTTCGCGTGGGAAATCAACCCGCAACATTTTCGAGATTTGCTGCTTTGGGTCCACAATCAATATCAGTGCCCACCAATTTACATCACCGAAAACGGCGCCTACTTTGATGACACGCTTTCAGACGATGGCAAGGTGCACGACACCAGGCGGGTTGAATTTCTTGACGGGTATATCAACGCGATGCTCGAAGCCAGAAGCGGCGGCGTCGACATTCGCGGCTACTTCGTCTGGTCAATGCTCGATAATTTCGAGTGGGCCGCCGGTTACCGCCCAACCTTTGGTATCGTGAAGGTCGATTTTAAGACCCTAAAGCGAACACGGAAGGATTCCTTCTATTGGTACAGAGATTTTATTAAGGATCATCCCTGAATCAACACTTGATCGATTTCACTGGGGTCGCTGTGAATCCCCGCTAAAAAGGAAAAAACCATGGCCCTTAAACCGGCTTTGCGCAGTGAAGTGACCGGCGCCGCCGTTGAACGACGGCAAGATGCTCGCCCGAAGAGAGGAATCTGGAAGCGATTTGAAGGCCTTTCCCATTCCAGCACCCTGACGGCTTACCTTATTTTCCTGCCACCGGCGCTCCTGCTCTTTACCCTTTTTGTTGTCCTACCCGTCGTAGAAGCTGCCTACTACAGCTTCTTTAATTGGAACGGCTACGGGTCACCGCAGAAATGGGTTGACCTGGACAATTTCATTCGCGTCTTGAACGACCCGATTTTTCACCAATCCCTCATTAACAATCTGCTGGTCATTGCTGTCTCGGCATTTGTCCAGGTTCCGGCTGCTCTGTGGCTGGCACTCTTAATTTCGGACCGCAGTCGATCAAGCGTAGTTTTCCGCGCGATTTTTTTCGTGCCCTACATTTTGGGCGAAGTGGTCGCTGGATTGATCTGGCGCTACATGTACGACGGCAATTACGGAGTGGTTGCCGTCGTTTTCCATTGGTTCGGCCGCGAAGCACCCCAAGTACTTGCCGAGCGGGGATGGGCCACCGCGGCTCTGCTGCTTGTGATTGTCTGGAAATATTTCGGATTTCACATGGCGCTCTTCATTGCGGGACGCCAGGGAATTCCCGGAGACGTAGTTGAGTCGGCGCAAATCGATGGGGCAAACCGGTGGCAGATTACGCGGCATGTCGTCCTGCCAATGATGCGCCCTGTCGTTGTGCTCTCGCTGTTTTTCAGTATTCTCGGGTCCCTTCAGACCTTTGCTATCATTGCGGCATTGACTGACGGAGGTCCCTCCAATTCAACGCATTCGGCTGTTTCCTATCTGTATACCTTCGGGATCAAGCGGATGCGGGTGGGTTTCGGCAGCGCCGTCGGCGTCGTGCTGTTCATTATTTGTGTTCTGGTGATGTTGTTCTACAAACGGTTGTTTATGCGTGAGAAGGAGGCGCGCTGATACATCGTGAAGCGAGGGAGCCTGTTTTTATATTATCGCTGGATACTATTATTTGTAGCGGCCGGATTGTGCCTTTTGCCACTTTGGGCCACGGTCCTTGGCGGCTTCAAATCGACCGGCGATCTTCGAACCAACCCTTTTGGATTTCCAAAAGAGTGGATAACGGATAACTATTTCTCGATCGCTGCGAGCACCCGTTTTTGGGGATTGCTTAGAAACTCCTGCATCATTACATTCTTCACGGTTGTTTTCACTTTGCTGGTAAGTTCAATGGCCGCGTTCACGCTGGCTCATCTTCGATTTGCCGGTAGGAGGTGGATCGGTACCTATTTGTCCCTGGGACTAACCTTCCCTTTCGCCACTGCGGTGTTGCCCGTGTTTATCAGGGTACGCGATATGGGACTGCTCGACTCGTACTGGGGAGTTATCCTGCCACAGGTTGCATTTAATCTTGGTTTCAGCGTCGTGCTTCTAAGGGGATTTTTCTCGGAGCTACCAAAGGAACTTTTTGAGGCGGCGTTCATCGATGGGTGCAGTTACCCGAGGATTTTCTGGCAGATCACGCTGCCTTTGTCGCGCCCGATTCTGGCCACTGTAGGGGTTCTGGCTCTGGTAGGAAGCTGGAACGAATTCCTGCTGCCTCTGGTAATGATTAACCGTGATGAGATCTATCCCTGGCCGCTCGGCATAATGCAGTATCAGGGTCAATATGGTACAGACTGGGGTAGAGTACTGGCCTTCGTCAGTCTAACGATGGCTCCAGCCATTTTCTTCTACCTGCTCGCCCAAAAGCATATAATCGCCGGTCTCACATCCGGAGCCGTGAAAGGCTAGCTGGTGCTCACAAGCATCTGCAGCTCTGTGACTTGTGCAAGGAACTTGGACGATTGGTGTACAAGCGCGGTAGGGGCAGATCCCCGGGCTGCCCGCCGAGAATAGCGCCTTTGCCTTATGAGTATGACTTGTTGGAACGGCCGGCTCGGAGATCCGGCCCTACCTCCAATCATAGACACCGAACGGCGAACCGGGAACAGTGATCTGGTTCCAAAGCCAAGTTCTCAGCCATCGAGGACTAGGTCGAGCTCGATCATTAAGACCAGATCCCAAAAATAATTAGGAATCGTCCTCGTCCTCGTCGTCGTGCTCGTCCTCGATTTATTGGGCTTCTGCGCCGAGAAAAGAGCCGATCTTCTTGGCAAATAGTTTGTTCCGTTAGTGTGACGGTGAGAAGTTAGAATTCTCGAGGACGACGACGAGTAACTAGAAAAGGGCGCTTTTCCCGGGTGAGGAATGAACACTTTTTCCGGCCCAAAAATGTCAAAATCGCAACTTTTGCAATCTGCTCAGCACCAGTAAGATGCAACCAGTGTTCAAGTGTTCATTAGGAGCATGAGAACGAGGACGACTTCTCAACTTCGGAATTTATTAAGATTTGGCGCCCGAACTCAGCGGGAGAACGAGAACAAAGCTCCCGTCCTCATTCGGATAGCGGGCTAACCTACTTTTCGAATGCCGAGGGTAGATCCTGCACCGTGATGTTGCCTTGAAGTTCCAGGATGAACTCGGTCTGAGATGGCACATATACATATGCGCCGTCTCTGAAAATAGCCTGCTTTATGCGTTCCTGGTCCAATGCTTCCGAAAATTGAGTTCCCTCCAAACCTTCTTTGAGAGTCTGATCCCACAGCGTCGCGTCGACGGTTATCTGGTGATCGCTCGCGTAGAAGGTCCATTTTCCGCGACTCAGAATTCGACCGGCTTCAGCATCGCAATAGCCTCGCCCGATGATCTTTGCCCCAGCCGGAATCAGAATTTTACCCGCTCGACCGACAACATCCTCATCCGCGACGGCTTCAATCGGAACATATATATCAATATTGTTAACCGCCCGCGCCGTTTTGCATCGGACCTTAAGCTTGTGTTCCTCAGTCTCCCGCGGGACGTACACGGAATACATCGACATTTCACCCGGTCGCCGAACAGGAGTAAGCTGAACAAGAGGTTGCTGCGAGCGTTCAGCAACAAATTTCCTTCCTGGAGCGCCTCTCTCTGCAGCCGTGTGGCTGCAAACTTGCGATTGCGCCAGTATCCAGAGAATTAAGAAAAGCGGTCCCACGATGCGGCATCACGTTACAACTTGAGCCTCAGGGCTCGAGTCTATCTCCGGTCCATACAGCACATCTAGAGCCTTGGCGACCTCACAAATCCGCTCTCGCATTCCAGGCAAAAGTCCTCGTCCCTCGTGCGCGACGAGAATGCAGACGTTCCCTGCGGAACAAAGGCTGACTGGCTGATCCAGGAAAATCGTGATAGCGGAAGGATCCCGGGACTTCAATCGGTTCCCAAACTCCTGAACTGTTTTCAAAACCTTCGGCGCCAATACAGCGGCCTCGGACCGAAATTCCTTCGGAAGGTTCCCTCCCATTAAGGTTCCATCGCCCAACAGAATCAATGTCCCGCTCACTTTTGGGAAGCGCGCGATCAGCGCGGCCACCTCTCGGGCATCGAGCAGATCTTCGGTCATGAAGATCTCCTGCAACCGTTCCAGCCCGGCTCTTCGAGGGGGTTTCCTCGCGGGCGCTTCAACCGGTGCGGCATGCTCGGCGTCACCTGAAACCTCGACGCCATCTTCACTCTCTGTTCTCTCTTTGCTCGCAGGGTGGTCCGATACCAATCCCGGTTCTTTGCCCTTTACGACTTCCGGTCCCACCCTTGGCAACTCGTCGAAAGGACTGGCCTTGGATGGAGTAGCGGACGCCAGCGCCGATTTTTGCGGAACCGGATGTTGCAATGTAATCTCCAAAGCAGGGACTTCGGACTCGACCTTCGCCGGACGCGGTTTTTCGCGAATGAGCGGAAAATTCGGGTGATCTGCCGGGGTTAAGAAAGGTTCGGACGAAGTCTGTTTGGCTTGAGGCTTTTCAGCGGTCAACGACGGTTGTTGAGAAACCTTTTCAAGCTTGAAGAATCCTTCATCTTCGCGAGCCACCTGCGCAATCGGAGTATCGAAGTCTGGTCCACCCGCCTTAGCGGCATCGGCAGATTTACGTTGCAAGTGAGCCTGGATCTGGAGCACTACAGTTTTCAGCGAGACGGGAAAAAGAAAGTCCTCCTGGAGAGGTTGAGGGAGAAGGAGAGGACAAAGCCGTTGCAGTGTTGATGCCTTGATCGTCACGCACCCGTCCGCTATTCCCTGCGTTTCCTTAAGCCGAACCGTGATTTGGCCTTTCTCAAGTCTGGACCAGTCCAGGTGAGGCCCTTTCGGATCGTCGGTTCGAATATCCTCCTGGCGCAACAAGATCGGCTGCTCTTCAAACGCGGCGAATCCTCCCAAAGAATCGCCCGCCGGGGCCATTTCAGGCGATTGGCCTTTGAGATTTCGAAATAGGTAGGATCCGAACTTTGGCGACATAGGAATCGTCCATCTGCGAGAAATTTTATTCCCGACAAGTTCCTCATGCGAAACTTTTTCGAAGCGACATCCATTTACTCACTAAATATCATAACATGTCAAACGTTATGTTATTTTCACCGCCCTCGTTCGGGAAAATCCTCGACGCTCCGAAATGTTCAGTTGATCTGAGGCCGACTGTCAACAGAGAGAGATATTTTTCGGCCGACGAGTAGTCTTGACATGGATCGGATCGATAATGACATAGTGTCCTGCCCTCGAAATAACATGACAAAATTCTTGCGGTTCGGTCCGTTGGTTGCACTCCTCCTCCTGGGGGGCTGCGCGGACATAGATAATCTCGCCTACGACTATATCCGGAGGCCCTCGGGTAGAGTCGCGATAATCGTTGATCTGAGCGGACAGCACGCTTACCTCTACCGTGGCGGGGACGTGGTTTTGACCGCGCCAGTCTCCACCGGCCGCGAGGGATACAATACTCCGGCAGGCAGATATAGAGTCATCGAGAAGGACATCGACCACCGCTCGAGCATTTACGGCGCCTATGAGCAGTACGGGCGGATTGTGAAGGAAAATGTCGACGTGAGAAAAGATTCTCGTCCGCCCGGGTCAACTTTCGTGGGCGCTCCTATGCCTTATTTCTTGCGCATTGTGGGAGGGGTGGGTCTCCACGCTGGTTACCTTCCGGGCTACCCGGCATCCCACGGATGCATTCGCATGCCGCAATCTAAAGCCGAGCGATTTTATGCCGCCGCTCGTGTTGGCACTCCCGTCACGGTCACCAGGTAGAGTCAATTACATCGGCGCGTGCGCATTTCTCACGGCGGACGAGAAATGCGGGCTAACGTCTTGCAATCTTCCGGATGCTGGGATACCGAATCAGTCCCCACAGTATATGAATTCGAACCAGATCATGATCTATGATACGACCCTGCGCGACGGAACGCAGGGGGAAGGCATTTCTTTCAGTGTCCACGACAAGATTCGCATTGCCGAGAAACTGGATGCGTTTGGAATTCACTATATTGAAGGTGGATGGCCGGGGTCCAATCCCAAAGACATTGCGTTCTTTGAAGCGGCAAAAGGTCGTAAATGGAACCAGTCAAGGATCTGCGCTTTTGGGAGCACCTGCCGAGCAAATGCCGAGCCGGCCAATGACTCGCAAGTCGCACTTCTTATTGCGGCGGAAACACCTGTGGTTACGATTGTTGGCAAGAGTTGGCAGCTCCATGTGGAACAGATCCTGGGGGTTTCCGTCGACGAGAATCGGCGAATGATCCGCGAATCCGTACGCTACCTGAAATCGAAAGGAAAAGAGGTTCACTTTGACGCCGAACATTTTTTCGATGGGTACAAAGACGATCCGCAGCATGCACTGGCAGCGATCGAGGCCGCAGTTGAGGGGGGTGCAGACATCATCGTGCTTTGCGACACAAACGGCGGAACGATGGTTCATGAAGTTGCCGAGATCACCGCAGCGGCAGTACGAGCGATTCCTGTTCAGGTCGGGATACACACCCACAACGATTGTGAGCTCGGTGTAGCGAACGCTTTGGCCGCCATCAAGGCCGGCGCAGTTCAGGTTCAAGGGACTATCAACGGCTATGGAGAGCGAACGGGTAACTGCAATTTGACGAGCGTGATTCCCAATTTACAACTTAAGCTTGGAAAGCATGTTGTGCCCGAGCTGAGCCGGCTCCGCGAACTTTCGTTGTTCGTCGATGAACTGGCGAATTGTCAGCACAATATCAGAGCCCCATTTGTCGGGACGACTGCGTTTACGCACAAGGGCGGACTTCATGCCCATGCGGTTCAAAAATTAGCTAGAAGTTACGAACACATCCAACCAGGTCAGGTCGGAAACCATCAACACATAGTTGTCAGCGAGTTGTCGGGTCAAAGCAACGTTCTGGCAAAGGCACGCGAACTCGGTTTCAACCTTCAGAAGGGCTCGCGGGAAGTAAACGCCATTCTAAGGGAAGTGAAACGTCTTGAACATCTTGGCTACGAATTTGAAGCGGCCGAGGCTTCCTTTGAGCTGCTTATTCGCAGAGTTTTAGGGCCGACTGATCCATTTTGGGAACTTCTGGAATATCACTGCACCTACATTCGATCGATCAGAAATGCATATGAAACATGCGAAGCGACCGTCAAACTCCGGGTTCTGAAGGAAGATGTATACACGGTTGCCGAAGGAGACGGACCGGTTAACGCTCTCGACGCGGCGCTGCGGAAGGCGTTGGTGCCGGTCTATTCCGTTATTGAGTCCGTTATGCTGGACGACTACAAGGTCCGGATTATCGGAACCAGCCAGGGAACAGGTGCGCGAACTCGCGTTCTGATCGATTCAACGGATCATCGAGATAACTGGTGCACCGTCGGCGTTTCCGACAACATTATTGAGGCGAGTTGGCTGGCGCTTGTCGACAGCTACGAATTCAAACTTCGAAGGTCAGAAAATCATAAATCGTTGCAGTAGTGATGGTTACAACTTTCTAATACCCGATTTTTGCCTATTCCATAACAGATCCCTAAACGGAAAGCGGCAATTCTACCAAGCAACCTGGCGGAAAACATTGACGCAATCCGAAGTATCGGCAACTTCGCTGCTCATCCCATTAAAAGCAAAATACAGGGGAGATCGTACAGATAGAGCCGGGCGAGGCGGAATGGATACTAGATGTACTTGAAGAACTATTCGACTTTTACATCGTCCAACCTGCAAAGGCTAAAGCTAAGCGAGATCAACTGAACGCCAAGCTGCTGGAGATGGGTAAGCCTCCACTCAAGCAGTCCCCATCCTAAAAAGAACGCGCCCATTTCAACGAATTTTGACACGATGTCAAAAAGCCCCTGCGCGAACGTAGCGGGTAAGCCATTGAGATTTGCTGAAGGCGAATACCGGAATTCCTGCGTACTCTAGCAATCTATCGAGCGTGTATTCGGTTGTACCCACAACCTCAATCCCGACCACTTCACGTTTAAAGTCCAAATCGACCGTTACAACGATGTCATCGTCTCGGATAAGCTGCGTTTCAGTGACCGATTCATTACTGACTCGGATGTACGCAGCCGCTGCCTCAGTGTCGATTTCTACGATGGGCGTCGCTTTTTCCGGTATCTTCAAGTCTGGTAGTGCTGGACTCATTCTTCTAGATCCAAAAGCTTGTTAGAATGTAGCAGGTTTCTTTGTGAAGTTCAGCAATAACCCGCAGCCGCCTCGTGCCGTATTGTTTTTCAAATTTCCTAACATTCCCCCCATGCCCACCTCTCCTTTGCTGTTGTTGCGAGTCGGGATTCAAGACCGTTTCCCGGATTGACTTCTCCGAAATCTGTCGCTCCAACCGACGATGCAAGCCGTGGCGAGTGTCTGTCCATATCGTGATATGCTTGCTCGGCATCGTCTCCGAGGTATCATGGCTCAACCCAGTGCAAGACATTCGAGCCTTCTTTTTTGGCTTGGAATGCAAAAGCCTCGCAAGCCTCACGTTGTTAAATCCGGTCGAAACCCTTCCTTTTAAACCTCAACGATTCCGTCTCGAAGAGTCCAGTACAGAACAGGATCATTTTTCGCACGGAATCCGACCAAGTACTTTCCATAAGCAGCACCAGCGTGCCGACTTCGTCGGGCTATGAGACCTCAGTAAGGGTGCGTTACGTCGTCAAATCGGCCCCAGTGAAACTCGCTCGGCTTTCCCTTCGAGTCCGACAGAACCCCGCCCGGCGAATTCGCGGGATTGACTGGCGCAAGGGCAGGAATGCCGGCAAAGGTGGGCATGGCAAAATTGTTCATCACAACCGTCGCAACTCTTTTCCCCGAGTTTAGCTTGCGATGCGAATTGATGAATTCGGAAGGTGCGTAGTAATTCGTATAGTCCCCTGCGAACGTAGTATGTACCACCCCAATCGCGAGATTCTTATGCACTTCGAAGTGAAGATGAGGCGGATAGAGGCCATGCGCATTCCCAATTGTCCCGATCTGCTCGCCGCGAGCGACCTGCTGGCCTTCTCTGACCAGGATTCTATCTAGATGAGCGTACAGCGAATCAGCGTACTTTATCTGGCCTTCCTCCATAAAGGCATGCCTGATGACAACTACATTTCCCCAAGCGCGCCGAAAATCCCTGGCAAGCGTAACAATTCCGTTGCCGGTCGCATAAACAGGATCACGAAAATCTGTTCCACTTCCCCGTCCAACCCAGTCTTCGCCAAGATGGCCATGAGGAGTGAAGCCTCGCGAGATGCGATACCCGTCCGCATTAGGTTTTCCGACCGGAAAATCAAAGCCGTCCGCGAGTCTCGTCAGGGCTTCATTAGGGTCGGCGAGGGCCGCCGCAACAATTAAGCCAAACATGACAAGAACAAACGACTTTTTGCGCATGGAGCATCGTTTTAAGCGTGATCCAGACACCTGGCAAGATTTTCTGCCCAGGAAAAGTAAAATATCCGTCATTTTTGGCAAAAGAGATACAATCGGAAACCTTTTCACGGCTCACATTTTTCCAGATTAGGACGCCGCTCTGATACCCGGTGATTGTAGAATCAGCCGGATTTCGATAGGATTGCTTCTTGAATGGCGCATATCTTCGTTGTTGGCTCGGCCTGCGGCGTACCCGTCCCAGGCCGCGGTCATTCAAGTTTTCTTCTAGCAACAGAAGAATTCCGAATTCTTGTCGACGCAGGAGAACCGTGCAGCCGAACTCTTGCGGAAATCGAATTCGATCTCCGGTCATTTGACGCAATTTTTCTTACGCATGGCCATTCCGATCACACGGGTGGCCTGCCAATGCTCGTTCAAGCGGCGTGGCTTTCGGACAGGACAGAGCCGCTGAATATTTTTCTACCGGCTGAGTTATCCGAACCCCTCAAAGCGTGGCTGAACGCGAGCTATCTCGGGCCCGATATCGTCCCGTTTGAAATTGTTTTTGTGCCGTGGGAATCTCAAGCCTGTTTCGAATTCCACGGTCTGAAAGTCCATCCTGCTCCGACCACGCATCTGGCAACTCTCAATCGCAGCTCGATTCCCAACCGTTTCAAGGCATACAGCCTCCGCATTGAGCATCCGGATTTCAGGATCGTATTTTCGGGAGATCTCGGAAGTCCAAACGACCTGCAAGGACAACTGAGCGAGCATATCGACCTTCTGATAACGGAGGTCGCGCACTTTCCGCCCGCTGAACTGTTCCGGTTTCTCTCCACAAAATCGATCGACAGGGTAGTGCTGACTCATCTGCCTAAGGAATGGACAGGAAAAGAAGAGGTATTGCTGAAGAGCGCTCGCGAAGCGCTGCCCGCGAAACGAGTGACGATCGCGAGCGAGAGGCTGCGGTTGGAGATCTAGTGCATCGAGTCATAAGTAGGAGGCATCCCGCCGTCGGTCAGTTGGCTGATTTTCAAGGCGCGAACGACGAGCATATCTGAATCGATACGTAAGGAGTGAACAACGCAGAAAATCAGCCAACTGGCCACGGCCCAAAGGGTTGGCTTGAAAAGGGTCCGTCTGCGTCGTTGTTCGTTCGTTACGTATCGCACCGGATATGCTCCTCACTCACGCCTCGCATCCAGACCCTTTTGAAGCCAAC
>DATMQC010000090.1:0-9459 GCA_035567275.1 Chthoniobacterales bacterium
GATCTTCATAAGATCCTCCTAATTGGTTCCGGGCCAATCGTTATCGGCCAGGGCTGCGAATTCGACTACTCAGGTGTTCAGGCCTGTAAAGCGTTAAAGGAAGAGGGTTACGAAGTCGTCCTCGTAAACTCAAATCCCGCAACGATCATGACAGACCCCGAGTTCGCCGCACGGACCTATATTGAACCGATCTCGGCCGACATCATTGAAAAGATCATCGAACGCGAAAAACCGGATGCGCTTTTGCCTACGTTGGGCGGGCAGACGGCACTGAACGTGGCGATGGATCTTTACCGAGCCGATATTCTGGAGAGGCACGGCGTAAGGCTAATTGGGGCGAACGCAGGGGCCATTTCGAAAGGCGAGGACCGGCAACTGTTTAAGGAGGCAATGGAACGCATCGGCCTTGATGTTCCGAGATCAGGGACCGCTCATAGCATTTCTGAAGCAAGGGATATCGCTGCGGATGTCGGATCGTTTCCTCTCATCATCCGCCCCGCCTTCACTTTAGGAGGCGCTGGAGGCGGCATCGCCTACAATCGACAAGAGTTCGACGAGATCGTTCATCGAGGCTTGGATCAGTCGCCGGTGAGCGAAGTGCTGATCGAAGAGTCACTCCTGGGATGGAAGGAATTCGAGATGGAAGTGATGCGTGACCGCGCCGACAACTGCGTCGTCATTTGCTCGATTGAAAACTTTGATCCGATGGGCATCCACACGGGTGACTCGATAACTGTGGCGCCGGCGCAGACGCTTTCAGACCGCGAATTCCAGATTATGCGCGACGCCTCGTTTGCGGTTATCCGGGAGATCGGCGTCGAGACTGGCGGGTCTAACATACAGTTTGCAGTGAATCCCGACAATGGCAGGATGGTTGTGATCGAAATGAATCCGAGAGTTTCCCGCTCATCGGCTCTCGCATCGAAAGCAACCGGCTTTCCTATCGCCAAGATCGCCGCGAAGCTTGCCGTCGGATATACGCTGGATGAAATCCGCAACGACATTACTCGCGAAACGCCGGCAAGCTTTGAGCCGGTCATCGACTATTGCGTGGTCAAAGTACCCCGTTTCACCTTCGAAAAATTTCCTCAAGCCGATCCGATTCTTACCACTCAAATGAAAAGTGTCGGCGAGGCAATGGCCATCGGGCGGACCTTCAAAGAATCGCTCCAGAAAGCGCTCCGATCGCTGGAGATCGGACGCTTCGGGTTGGGGGCCGACGCCAAGGACCGCGAACCCCGCACAGCCGGTGGCGCATGGGACATCGAAGAAATCCATCGCAAGCTGGTGAATGCATCTTGGGATAGGGTTTTTTATTTGCGCTACGCTCTCTTGGCCGGGATTTCGGTGGAAGGAATTCGGGAGCTTACGGGGATCGATCCCTGGTTTCTGGAAAATATCCGACAAATCGTTAACGAGGAAATGACTGTTGCAAAGGGGGCTTTCAATCTCCGGCGAATAAAACAGCTCGGGTTCTCTGATCGACAAATTGCGCATCTCACGAATTCCACCGAAAGCGATGTACGAGCGCAGAGGATTCGGGAGGGAGTCATTCCAACTTATCGTCTGGTCGATACATGTGCCGCCGAGTTCGAAGCCTACACTCCCTATTACTATTCTACTTATGGCGAGGAAGATGAGACACGAGGAGGCGACCGCAAGAAAATCATGATCCTCGGCGGCGGTCCGAATCGAATTGGTCAGGGTATCGAGTTTGATTACTGCTGCGTTCATGCCTCGTTCGCGTTGAGAGAGGAAGGGTTTGAAACCATCATGGTTAACTCGAACCCGGAAACCGTTTCGACCGACTACGACACCAGCGATAAACTTTACTTCGAGCCACTGACTCTCGAAGACGTTCTTAATGTCTACCAACAGGAAAAATGTTGGGCCGCGATCGTGCAGTTCGGTGGTCAGACCCCGCTGAACCTGGCGAATGCTCTCCAGGCCAATGGCGTCCGGATCATTGGAACTCAACCACGGAGCATTGAAATGGCCGAAGACCGGAAACATTTCTCTGCACTGCTTAGCCGGCTGGGACTGAACCAACCTCCGAGCGGAACCGCTACAAACGAACAGGAGGCGGTTACGGTGGCGACGGCAATTGGCTACCCTGTCCTGGTTCGCCCTTCGTTTGTGCTCGGCGGACGCGCAATGGAAATCGTTTATCAGGAAGAGGACCTGCGGCGATACATTCGAACCGCCGTTGAGGCGAGCCCCGAACGGCCGGTTTTGGTAGATCGTTTTCTGGAAGACGCTATAGAAGTCGACGTCGATTGCATCTCCGATGGTGAGGTCTCAGTCATCGGAGGAATCATGCAGCATATCGAGCAGGCAGGTATCCATAGCGGAGACAGCGCTTGCGTGATACCAGCCTTTACGTTGTCCGAGAAAGTCCTGGGCATACTTCAATCGGCGACAAAATCTATGGCGCGCGAGCTTGAAGTCCGGGGTTTGATGAATGTGCAGTTCGCCATCAAGGAGGAAGAAGTCTACGTGCTGGAGGTCAATCCTAGAGCTTCGCGAACCGTGCCCTTCGTCAGCAAAGCCATCGGCGTTCCCCTGGCCAAGCTCGCTGCGAAGGTGATGACAGGAAAATCGCTCCATGAATTGGGATTTACCGGCGAAGTCTTGCCCCGCCACTATTCGGTTAAGGAGGCCGTCTTCCCATTCATAAGATTCCCAGGCATCGACATCACGCTCGGACCGGAAATGAAATCGACCGGTGAGGTTATGGGAATAGACGAAGACCTGGGACTCGCCTACGCAAAATCGCAAATGGCGGCGCAACCATCCTTGCCGAGTGGCGGCAACGTATTCTTAAGCGTCAAAGACTCGGACAAGTCGAGCATCGTGAAGTTGGCAAAAGAACTGATTGATCTCGGCTTCACTATCTACGCGACCAGCGGTACAGCTTCGGCTCTGACCGCCGCCGGATTGCATGCGCACCGGTTATTCAAACTCAGTGAGGGGCGCCCGCATGTGCTCGATATGATCAAAAACGAGGAGATCGATCTCATCATCAATACGCCGAGCGGCAAGACACCACGGAAAGACGAAGTTCAAATCCGCAGTCTCGCCGTTGCACGTCGAATTCCAATCCTCACAACAATTAGCGGAGTAGAGGCCAGCATCAGAGCCATGCGCTCGCTTCAATTAAAGGGATTAACCGTAAAAACACTGCAGGAATATCACGCGGTGCATTGAGATTCCGATTGCGGGTTAACCGGCGATCCTCGTTCATCCCCTTGATCCCACCGCAAGATTCGGCGCGCAAAACTGAAGTCCTATGCATAGCATGACAGGTTACGGGCGTGGCCAACTTTCAAGCGAGGGAATTCAGGTGTTGGTCGAAGTCCAATCCGTCAATAAACGACAAACCGAAATACTGACCAACATTCCTCCGGTGCTGGCTTCGCTGGAAAGTGATATTCGCGCAAAGATCGGACGGGCCATCAGCCGCGGCCGGATCATCGCGACCATTTCCGTCACCCGGCCGGCTTCCCAGGTGCAACCTGCGCTCGATCATCATCTCGCAAACCTTTATCTGCGGAAGTTTAAACAGCTTCAGAAAGAGTTAAGACTGCCGGGAGAGATCACTATCGAAACCATTCTCCGATCGCCCGGCGTGGTTTCCTCTTCCGAAAAAGGCTTGATCGATGAATCGGCGAGATCAGTTGTGGATTTCGCTCTCGATACCGCCCTCCAACAGCTTATCAAAATGCGCGCAAAAGAGGGAGTCAACCTTCACAAGGACCTGGCTCGCCGGGTTAGATCCCTTCTCCAGGCCATAGCCAAAATTCGCAAACGGCGCCCTGAAGCCGTTAAACGGTATCGTGAAGTTCTTCTTGAGCGAATCAAGAAAGTCGATTTTGAAATAGGTGTTGCCGATGATCGCCTCGCAAAGGAAGTAGCTCTTTTCGCCGAACGCTCCGATTTTTCAGAAGAACTTACCCGGCTGGAGTCACACCTTGGTCAATTTGTGGAGACCGCCAACAAGCAGGAGTCGATTGGGAGGACTCTGGAATTTATCAGCCAGGAGATAGGTCGCGAACTGAATACTCTCAGTGCCAAAGCAAACGACGCTGAAATCTCGCAAATTGTCGTGCACTGCAAGGCGGAGTTGGAAAAGATCCGTGAGCAAGTCCAGAACGTCGAATAGGAAGGGAAGTTCCACAGCCGGGCGCGCTTGAGACTTCATCGTAGTTCTTCGGCCTGGCATTCAATAAAAATGGGGAACGTCAAGCAGGGGGCGGGGAATTTCACCACCCAATCACAGAAGGTTAGCACCCGATTCATTTCCCCTCGAACTTTGTGTCCTCTGCGTCTCTGTGGTGAAAATGTCTTGTCTTTGTGCCCTGTACGGGCTTCGGCCCAATCGCCGCTGCTCCCAGCGCGACCTTGAGATCTTCAACATCGCGCCTGGTGAGGCGTGGCCTCGCTAGCCGGTGTTTGCCGTCCCGGGCACCCGCTATTATTCTTCGATAGTCATTCCCATGAATATTGTTCTCGGAATTACCGCTTCAATTGCCGCCTATAAGGCCGCGGATCTTGCCAGTAAATTGACGAAGGAGAATTGTTCCGTGCACGTGGTCATGACCAGCGGAGCTACCCAGTTTATTTCTCCGCTGACGCTGCAGACGCTGTCACGTTATCCGGTAACCACCAGTGTGTTTGATGAGAAGATGAGCTGGCACCCAGGCCACATCGAACTCGCCGACAATGCCGACCTGCTTCTTGTCGCTCCGGCGACCGCGGATATCATCGCCAAGCTTGCTCATGGCTTCGCTGACGATGCCCTGACTGCCATTGCTCTTGCTACAACGGCCCCGCTGGTCCTCGCTCCGGCCATGAACGGCAAGATGTGGCTGCACCCAGCTACCACCGCGAATGTGGAAGTTTTGCGGAAACGCGGCGCCTCCTTCATCGGCCCGGAAGAGGGGATGCTCGCGTGCGGATACGAAGGCATTGGGCGTCTTTGGCCAGTCGACGATATCGTTGCGCAGGTTCTTCAATACAAGCGACGCTAGCCTCAGCTCTGAGCCGCTATACAAGCTTCTGCCGTGACGCTGACTCACCAAAGCGTCGCAGACCTTTGGTTCCAGAGCCAATTTCTGAGCGATCGAGGACGCAGAATCACATGGCCTGGCCGGCGAATTCTACTGCCTGAGTCGCTTTTCCCCCCTTCCAAAAAAATAGGAGGAGATCTCTTATCTCCTCCTACTCCATACAAACAACAACTATGCCGAATCAACAGGGACTCTACTTCTTGGCGGCAGGTTTCTTTGCCGGAGAAGTAGCCTTCTTCGCGACTTTTTTAGCCGGCGGAGCCTTCTTGGCGGCAGGTTTCTTGGCGGGCGCAGGTTTCTTGGCTGCTGGCTTCGCAGTAGCTTTCTTCGCTGCTGGCATCAGTTATCCCCCCTTTCATTCCGCAGTTGCGGAGGATAAGAAAATACGATCATTACAATTGGCTTGACTAACGAACATTCGTTACATCGTCAATGAGAATTTGTTGTATCGTTAATTTTTTGCGTAATTCCATTGCGAATTCCTTCTCACCCGAATGGCACTGAACGGTCAACGTACAGCCAAAATGCGTTGTGGTTGACGTCCGAAACTCTTCGCGGCAACCTCCCCGCATCGGTCGAAGAAAGAGATCCCTCCCTTCGTAGATAGGCTTAAAATCAAGCGCCGCCGAGAATCGTCCGATCCCGAGAGCGGGCACGAACTGCCATCCAAGGCACTTTCAATGGCAGGCCACCTATCGATTTACTCGGACTCGACATCGACGTCGATCCATCGATAGTGAGTCCGTTATGAATGAATTCCTTGATGCGGCAATCGGCGCGGCTCGCGAAGCCGGTAAGCTTCTTCGCGAGAATTTCGGCCAGCCTCTGAAAGTTAATGCCGAAGAAGCACACGACATTAAACTTGAGCTCGACGTTCGCTCTCAGGACCTGATCACTCAACTTCTTCTGAAGAGGTTTCCGGATCATGCGATTCTCGGCGAAGAAGGAAGCGCGGCGAACGCTTCAACCGAATTCGAGTGGGTCATTGACCCAATCGATGGAACCGTGAACTACTTTTACGGAATTCCCCATTTTTGTGTTTCTATTGCTTTGCGTCAAAAAGGCGAAATCCTTGTGGGTGTCATTTACGATCCCATGCGCGATGAACTCTGGCAGGCCGAGCGTGGCGGCGAGGCTTACCTCAACGAAAAGGCGATTAAGGTAAGCAGTCACAGCCAAATTTCGGAAGCCGTTGTCTCTGTCGGGATGTCAAAGACCATGATCGAAGTGGCAGTCGGCCTGTCTATCTTTCAGGACATGCTGACCAATGCGCGGAAATGCCGCATGATGGGCAGCGCCGCGCTGGACCTCGCCTACGTTGCAACCGGACGCTACGACGCCTACATCGAGCGCAGCGTCAATTGGTGGGACATCGCTGCCGGTGTGCTCCTGGTGAACTGTGCCGGTGGCGCGTTGGCGATTTCGCCCAGCACGGTAGAGGCAGGCAAACTCTCAGTTGTAGCCTGGAACGGAAAGATCGATCGTGCCTCCCTTACGAAAGTCTACCCATGAATTGCGTTGGAATTGGATATGATGTGCATCGTCTCGCTAAAGGACGCAAGTTGATCCTGGGCGGAATGGAAATCCCTTACGATCGCGGTCTTGACGGTCACTCCGACGCCGATGTCCTCACCCATGCCATCGCCGACGCGCTTTTGGGCGCAGCAGGAGAAAGGGATATCGGACACCACTTCCCGAATACGGATCCCTCGCTCAAGGGGATCGATAGTCAGGAAATTCTCCGCCGAGTCCAAGCGATCCTGACAGCCAAACAGTTCGCGATAGTCAATATCGACTGCTCGCTAATTATAGAAGCTCCAAAAATAGGTCCTCATTTAGGATCGATGCGAACCCGGCTTTCCGAGACCCTGCAGATACCAGCTCAACGCATAGGCATTAAGGCTACCACGAACGAAGGCCTGGGGTTTATCGGTAAAGGAGAAGGAATCGCCGCCATGGCAGTTGCAAGCATCCAGCAGCTTGAATCCAGATTTCCTGCCGAATCGTCTGGACGATTGGTTTAGCCGGTTGGAATTGAATCCCTGTTTCTCATTGCCCGCCGGCTCATCCGCACTTAGTACAAATGGCCGGATCTGAATTCCAGGATAATGCCCGATGCCCATCAAGTTCCACAACACCTATAGCCGCCAGATAGAAGAGTTCACCCCGATCGCTCCTCCGCAGGTTAAGCTCTACACCTGCGGACCGACCGTTTATTCGTACGCGCATATCGGCAATTTCCGCGCTTATGTTTTTGAGGACCTTCTGCATCGGCATCTGGAAGCAAGGGGCTTCGAAGTTCAGAGGGTAATGAATCTCACCGATGTGGACGACAAAACGATTCGGGGCAGCCGCGAGGCCGGCATTTCGCTTTTCGACTTTACTGCGAAATTCAAACGCAGCTTTTTTGAAGATCTTGAATCGTTGCGAATCAAGCGTGCGCAACATTTTCCGGCTGCGACGGACCCGGAAAACCTCGCGAAAATGATCGAGATGATCGAGAAGTTGATCGAACAGGATATCGCTTATCAAGCCGAGGACCGCTCGATTTATTTTCGAATCAGTCGATACTCGGATTACGGTAAACTTGCGCATCTAAACCTGGAAGAATTAAGACCGAGCGGGCGGATACAAACCGACGAATACGAAAAAGAGAATATCGGTGACTTCGCGCTCTGGAAGGCATGGGATGAAAAGGATGGTCCGATAGGCTGGGAGGCACCCTGGGGGAGAGGAAGACCCGGTTGGCATATTGAGTGCAGCGCAATGGCGACGCGGTTGTTGGGACCGGAACTCGATATTCACTGCGGAGGCGTCGACAATATCTTTCCTCATCATGAGGCGGAGATCGCGCAGTCCGAATGCGTGAACCACAAGCGGTTTGTACGTTATTGGTTGCATAACGCCCATCTTCTTGTCGAAGGCCAAAAGATGTCGAAATCGCTTGGCAACTTTTATACCTTACGTGACCTATTGAACAAAGGCTTCTCTGGCCGCGAACTGCGATACGCCCTGATTCGCGTTAATTATCGATTGCCTTTGAATTTTACATTCGATGGCCTCAATGAAGCCCGCCAGTCCTTGTTGAGGCTGGATGATTGGGTTCATCGGCTGAGGGATATCGCCGGGGATGCAGAACCGGCGATGGACTTCCCAGCCGCCAATTCTGAGGGCTTTTTTGAGGCGCTGGATAACGATTTGAACGTTTCCGCCGCGCTCGCCGAGGTCTTTGACCAGGTTCGAGCAGCCAACCGCGCGATCGATCACTCTGAATTAGCCCCAGGTCAAGCCGCCGTCCTTCTGCAATGGTGGGATCGGATTAACCAGGTTCTGCAACTCCAAGAGGAGGAAGGAGAGATACCTGAAAATATCTGCCGACTGCTGCAGCAGAGAGACGCTGCACGGAAACGCAAAAACTGGGAAGAAAGTGATGCGCTGCGAGCGCAGATTGAAGCGCTCGGATGGATGGTCAAGGACACAAAAGATGGGCAAAAGCTCGCAAGGAAATCAGCCTGACAAAATCGCTTTTCGGAATTGCTCCTTCTCTCACTAGAATCCTCAAAAAAGCAAAACTGGTTGCAGATGAGTCAGGTTTTTTTCTGTATCCGCACATTAATCTTTCGGTGGTTTTGCTTTTTGAGGATTCTAAGCGAAACGGCTTTGCCCAATCACCGCTGCTCCAAACGCGACCTTGAATCCTTTCCATCTCGCCGGACCGAGGCGCGGCCTCGCTAGCTATGTTTGCACCCAGAAAATTCCTTAACCTTGACCAGACAGAACACCGCACAATATTTGATAACAGCGCCTATGTGTGGGACGCGCTCAAGCAAATTGGAAGCTATCTTCAATTTCGCCTGAAGCCCGCAATCTACGGTCGCATTATGGGCCGTCCGTTCATCAGTGAAAATGTGTATGTGGGCAACGGAACTTTGATCGAGAACGGGGCGACAATTAAAGGTCCGGCCTGGATCGGAAACGACTGCGAGATCAGAAGCGGTTGTTATATCCGGGAAAATGTGATCGTCGGCGATGGCGCCGTCCTTGGAAATTCGAGCGAATTCAAAAACTGCATCATCTTTAATGATGCCGAGATACCACATTTCAATTACGTCGGGGATTCGGTGGTCGGCTACAAAGCCCACCTTGGAGCCGGAGTCATACTTTCGAACGTTCGACTGGATCGCAAAGAAATTAGCGTCAAGAGCGAAGCCGGATTGGTTGCCACCGGACTCCGAAAATTCGGTGCGATCGTGGGGGACCGGGTAGAAATCGGGTGTAGTGCGGTTATCAGTCCCGGATCACTCATCGGCCGTAACTCGTTGATTTATCCGCTGACGCACTTCGGCGGTGTATTACCTGAGAATAGCATCCTCAAACTGCGCCAGGAACT
>DATMQC010000091.1:0-2972 GCA_035567275.1 Chthoniobacterales bacterium
AGCTTCCCAGACAGAGCTGCAGTAAAGCCTACTCTCGTGAGACGCATATGCCACTTTTGTGTGGACCAGCTCACGCCAAGAAAAAACCGATCAGTTAACGGCCACCTCGACGAGCATCGGCTTTTCAGCGCTCAGCGCATTGCGCAAAACGCATTCAAGCGCGTCGGGACGGTCGACGCGGCATCCCTCAATTCCATGACCTGTTGCGAGGGCGACAAAGTCGAGCGCCGGCAGTTTGGTCGCCAACGTGTGCGACAACCCAAAATGCAGGCCGAAGTCTTCCAGTGCCTGGTATCGGCCGTTCCTGATGATGACGAAGGTTATGGGCAGTTGACACTGGCCAGCGGTCCACAGGCCCTGGATGGCGTACATACTGGAACCGTCCCCGATCAGCCCGATCACCTTCCGTCCGGGATTTCCAAGCGCGACCCCCGTTGCGGCCGGGATACCAAACCCGAGACCGCCGCTGCTGCAGGTGTAAAATCCGTGGCTGCAATCAATCGGGAGGTAGGCCTGCATGGCAGGTCGGCTACTTGGTGCCTCTTCGACGATGATGCTGTGTGGGGGCCGAACCTCAGCAAGGGCCCGAGACGAAATAACAGAATCGAAAGAAAAGAATCCGGCGGCGGGTAGAAACGCAGGAAAAGAATCCGGAGTCTATGCATAATAGGGCTGGTGATAGACACTGCTGCCATCCGTATTCGCTATGATGCCGTGAGCCCTACTCTTGATGAGAAAGGCTTGAGGTTTTTTGCGGCCAGTGAAGCGCTTGCGGCAGGACGTGGAGGAATAGTTGCCGTTTCAGCCGTTACCGGCATAGCGCGCAGCACGATAGGACGTGGGCTGAAGGAGCTGACGGCGAAGGAGAAAGCGCCACCTCAAGATAGAGTTCGTCGCACCGGTGGTGGTCGCAAAGCGGCGGTGGTCAAGCAACCTGGTTTGGTCAAAGCTTTAACAGAACTGATCCAATCGGCACTTCGCGGTGATCCGGAAGCCGATCTTTTATGGGTGAGCAAGAGCCGGAGGCACTTGGCTAACGCCCTGGCCGTGAAAGGATTTAAGGTTAGTTATAAGGTTGTTGGACGCTTGCTGTGCGAGATGGGTTTCAGCTTGCAAGCGAACGCCAAAACACGCGAGGGCGGCAAGCATCCGGATCGTAACGCTCAATTTGAGAAGATCAACGCGCTCGTCAAAGAGTTTCAGACGGATGGTCAACCGGCCATATCGGTGGACACCAAAAAAAAGGAAAATATCGGAGATTTTAAAAACGCAGGACGTACACTCCGTCCCAAAGGCGAGCCTGAGCCGGTGCAGGTTCATGACTTTATCATCAAGGAAAAGGGTAAGGCTTCTCCCTTCGGTGTGTACGACATGGCCGCCAATGAAGGCTGGGTCAATGTCGGCGTTGATCATGATACGGCAGCTTTTGCGGTTGAGAGCATCCGGCGCTGGTGGGACAGGCTTGGCAAGAAGCGCTATGCCAACAAGGCCAAACGTCTTCTGATTACCGCCGATTGTGGCGGTAGTAACGGCGCCCGTGTGCGCTTATGGAAAGTCGAGCTGCAGAAGCTGGCCAATGAAACCGGTCTTTCCATCACTGTAGCTCATCACCCGCCCGGCACCAGTAAATGGAACCGCATTGAGCACCGTATGTTCTCGTTTATCAGCATCAACTGGCGCGGCAGGCCTCTCGTCAGTCACCAGGTCGTTGTCCAACTGATCGCCTCAACCAAGACTGAAACAGGCCTGAATATCACCTGCGACATCGACTGGGGACGTTATCCGAAGGGTATCAAGATCCCGAAAGCAGCCCTGAAAGAACTCAACATCAAGTATGACGACTTCCACGGAGACTGGAATTACACCATCTCGCCCATCACAAATCAGAAGACCGGAAAATCACCATCTAAATGAAGCTGTTATTTTGTCTCAGGCCCTTAACGCTTTTGCGGCTCAGCCGCAGAGATCGCGTCTTGCCCTCTCAGCCTCGTCGGCAGCGTTGAGTTCTTTGAAAAGCGCTTCGATGGCGTCAGGGTCGCGCCTTGCTTCGTTGTCGAGCCCGGCCTCAACGAGTTCCTGGTAGATCGCTTGGCATTCCTGATCGGAATAGCGCTTCTTCTCGCCGAACTTGACCACCAGCCGCATGTCTTCGATTTCGAGCAGCCGCTGTTGCTCGTCGTTGACGAATTCCGCCTGCCGCCTCTTTTGGCGCTCGATATTGGCCGCCTCGGTCATGGCTTTGTCCATCGCAGATTTGCAGTGCGAGCCTCAGAGGTGCATTTCGGGGTCTCTTGGGGCTCAGTCCTGCCGATGGATGGCGAGCGGGACCACCTTCCCGGAGAGCATCTCCTCTCCGAACTGGCGCATCTTTTCAATCCAGAGCAAGCATTCCTTTTTCATCATCTGTCGGACTGCTTCTTCCGAAAGGCCCGTCTCCCTCGTTATCCGATCGTGCAAGTCACACCAGGCAATGGCCGTCGCGTCCAGGTCGTCGGCGGGGATCTTCTCTATGGCCTCAGCGATGTCTTTGGACGTGTACATCGAGAATCTCCGAGTGTGTTCGGCCCCCGGAGGATGCGGCGGCGATCTTTCCGCAACAAGCCGCAACAAGGCCTCTTGTTGCGGAATTTGCGGAATTTGCAGAACTATTTTTTCGAGGCGGCTAAGGCGGTTTCGCGCGTCTGCTTGCGGGCGCGGTTCACCGAGTCCTCACTGAATATGTCTTCAAATTCGGGGCGGCCCCTTTCGATCTGTCCAAGGATTTGGGCGTCGCTCCTAGCAGTCACGTCGGGGACATCGCCGTTCGGCGGGTACATCTCCTTGAGCACCTCAATGAGGGGGATCGAGAGGCGGCTCCGCGCCCCCTGGCGTAGCCGGCTCACGCGCTATCAGCGGTTTTGGGCATGCCTGCCTGAGGGCAGCCGAGTCGACCTCGATCGAGCACCAAGGGGGACCAATGTAATTCCCTCGAT
>DATMQC010000092.1:0-8290 GCA_035567275.1 Chthoniobacterales bacterium
TCACTTGGGTAAATTGCAAATCCGTCAGCCGTCCCGTACACCTCGGGCTGCAAGGCTATCGGCCGGAGCCGCGATTCGTCGCGGTTCATCCCCAAACGGTACCCATTCGCATCGGGAATAAAAGAGACCGTACACATAGACGGCTTCAGCTAAATTCAAAATAGTCGAATATCGAGGAAATGTCTTCCAGCGAGGCCGCGCCTCAGATCGTCTGGAGACATTTTATACCCCGATCGGGTAGCTCCAAAGAAGTCGCCGAGGTTGCGGCTTGTCTGACTCTGGGTAGTTTGATTGGGAAACAATTCGCGCGAAATCGAAATGTTATGAGTACGCAAGACAAGGCTCCTGACTACGAATTACTTCGCCCGGCAGAGGGTAGCAAAGCCGAGCCACAGTTCGTCCATGATCCTTATCCGCGAGTAATCGATTGGGGCATGCCCGAGGACGTACACGCTGGGGATTTCACTTTTGCGGTACTTGAAGCGGCTTTGGCAGCCGGTGCGTCAGAGATTCAGCTGACTCCGATTGAGGAATTTGGCGAGGTGAGTGTGCACTTCAAAATCGGTACCGCATTCATTGCGCAGGAGCCGCTCACCCAGATCCAATTCGGTCTTATCGCCATTCTGCTGGCTCACATTGCGACGCCTCGAAGATACGACCTCGAATCACCGCCGGTAATTCGAAGTTTCCGAACAAAAGAGGGTCTCGAATATAATGTTCGCTATTCGAAAATTCGCGTCGCCGATAACACCACGGCGATTCTGATCCGGTTGATCATCAAGGAAAATGGGACGCAAACTGCGGCGTAGCTAGCCCGGAAAAATCACGCCTCGTGAGAAGCGGCGCGCACATTGCGGGCTCACGGCGCATCGTTATCGGTTTGATAAAAGCGCTCCGAAAGGCGTTTCAGGGTCCAAAGTTGCTTTCGCATCATCAAGAGATCTCCGGCTGGAAGAAGCAATCGAATAAAGGGCCGAAAAGAATGTTTCGGATAACAGATCTGCACGCGAACCATCAGTCTGCTCTGCTTCTTTCCAAGCGGTGCGCACAGGTAAGTTATCCGCAAGTCCGAGCACAAAATAGTCCGGAGGGGCCACAGAACGATTGTAAGGTAATGATTGGTCGAAAAATCGTGGATACGAAATATGGTCATCACCTTTTGGCCTATCCTGAGTCGCTCCAGCCCATCGACTAGATGCCGCGGGCTTTGTCGCCCGAAATTATCGATCCAGTCGTAGCTGTAAGGCGCTGCGCGAAGTTGACAAATCCAGCGGAATACGATGTCCGCAGGAGCGTTTACGCTGATAGCACGGTACCAGGTCTCTTCCGGAACCGGAGCGCCTTCGCGAGCCTTCGGCCAATTTTCGGCCCTCGTCTCGGCAAGTTTTATTCCCCACCTCGCAAAATTCACCGTCTGAATCGCCAGCCGATCAAGCCACCGCCTCCACGGTCGCGCCAACAGGCAACGAAACCCTGAATTCCGAACCAGCCCCCTCGGCGCTTTGGACAGTCACCCGTCCGCCATGAGCCTGGACGACCGCTTTGACCAGACTTAGTCCAAGCCCGAGGCCTCGGTGTCCGCGGCTCTTGTCACCTCGGTACAATCGATCCCAAATCCTCGGCTGCTCTGCACTGGGGATACCTATTCCATCGTCCTTGATCGCGACGTGAACCGCTCCGTCCGCGGACGAGCATTCGATGGATATTCGACCGTGCTCCCGGGTGTATTTGACTGCATTATCGAGGAGGTTCGCTAGAGCCTGCTGGATGCGGCTGGGATCGACCTCCGCATAGCAAGGACCGTCGCAAGCCGCGGATATCTCGATCTTCTTTTCATCACCGATGAGTCGATAAACCTCCAGCACGCTCTCCAAAAGTTCTGAAACAGATCTACGTTCACGATGCAGTCGCATCATTCCATGCTCGGCCTCTGTTATGTCCATCAGCGTATTCAGCATCGTAAGCACGCGATCTGATTCTTCGACACAATCTGCCAATGCCTCCCTGGCATCCCCATCGGACTCTGACTGCAGCGCGAGTTCCGCCGATGCGCGCATCCGTGTCAGGGGCGTCCGCAAATCGTGCGCGACATTGTCCAGCGCTTCGCGCATACCACGAATCAGCGCCTGGTTCTTCTCCAGAACCCTGTTGAACTGCCGCGCAAGCTCGGCTAGTTCGCTTTGAACATTGCTCTCCGAAACCCGCTCCGCAAGGTTCCCCGTGTTGATGATCGCACGCGCGGTTCCCATCATTTCGCGGACGGGCGCAGTGGCCCGATGCGCAAAAATCGCTCCTACCGCAAGCCCCAGAAGAAGGGTTGGCGCCATAACTAAAAAAAATGACGTAAGAAATGGGCCAAGCAATGTTTCGCTCCGGTTCGTGCTCCTGCCGACCTGCAGAATCGAGCCATCCCGGAGCGCGGTTCTCGCGATGATAAATTCACTCCGACTGTCTTTGGGAATCCGCAGCCAGGAGTTTCGAGGGTTTGTTTCAGCGCTTGCGGGTGCGTTCACTCCGCCGGCCCAATCCTCGGGCGCCACGACCAACAGCACACTCCCAAGCGGACCGATAACTCGGACGAAAAATGGTCCTTCGTTATGATCAAATTCCGTTCGATGAACCATCTCGCTCAGCGCAGGCAATCCCCGGGTCTCGTACACCGCAACGCATTCCTTGAGTCGAGCTTCAATGATTTCCCGCTCGCTCTGCTCGAAAAATGACGTGAGCAGGAGATAGAGAAGAGCAAACAGAACTGCTGCGCTAAGCGTGAACGCACCCGCAAACCAAAGACTCAATCGAAAGGCGAAGCTCTGCCAAATCCGGTCAATTCGGCTTAGCCACATATCCGACACCCCGAACCGTATGGATCAGCTTCTGAGCGAAACCCTTGTCGACCTTGGATCGCAGTCGATGCATGAGCACATCAACAACGTTGGTTTGAGGATCAAAACTGAAATCCCAGACATGCTCTAAAATCATCGTTTTCGTCACGGGACGCCCTGCGTGCGAAAGCAAAAGTTCCAGCAGCGCAAACTCCCTGGGTTGAAGATCGATTTTCTGGCCGGCACGCAAAACCTCTCTCGTGAACAAATCCATTTTCAGATCGCTCACAGAAAGATGGCTCGGTTCGCCCGAATGAATCGCTCGTCTGATCAGGGCTTGAATGCGAGCGAGCAGCTCCGAAAACGCAAAGGGTTTAGTCAAATAATCATCGCCGCCCGACTGCAGGCCCAGGACACGATCATCTACACTGGCGCGAGCGCTTAGAATCAATACCGGTACCGAGATCTTACGTTGTCGCAGGGATCGAAGCAACGAGAGCCCGTCCAGTTTTGGAAGCATCAAATCCAGCACTGCGGCGTCGTAAGAAACGGCGGACGCCAAATCGAGACCCTGCTCGCCGTCGCGCGCACGATCAACAGCGAAGCCGCTTTGCTTCAAACCATTTACAACAAATGAGGCGATCTTTTCGTCGTCCTCGACAACCAGTACCCGCATAGGAGTCAAAGAGCTATAACAGAATTCAAGCATTTCCGCAGAGTCCCTTTTAGGCAAGCCGATTCGCTTCGGATTCTCTGATGTCCCTTTGGAGAAGCGCGCCAAAGCAAATGCTCTCCCAGACTTAACCGGGAGAGCATCCCGCTTACACCATTTCCAAATCAGCCTTGGTTCGACCCCCCGTTCGATTCCTCAACCGTCAGATAGTGGCTTCCGCCTCTGCTCCAGACCTTTACCAGCGTCTGGTCGCCAGCAGGCTTGGTTGTATCCGCAATGGCGTCCTGCGCATTGCGCACCGGCTGATGATTTATCTCCGTAATCACATCGCCGTTCCTCAGTCCGGCTTCGTATGCAGCCGAATCAGGGCTCACCTCGGTGACAACAGCCCCTTCCACGTTGGCCGGGATGTTCAATTCTCGGCGAGTCGATTGGTCTAGATCGGCCACACCAACACCGGCGAGGGCTTCTTCATGTTTGTCGCTCTTTTCCGGCGCCTTTGCGGTCCGGTTCTCAGGCAAACTCTTCAACGTCACATCAAAGTTCTTCACCTCTCCGCTCCTGCTGACAACTAAGGGAACCTTCGAACCGGGTGCGGTCTCAGCAACATGAATCTTGAACTGAGCTACATCTTCGACCGGCTTCCCGTCAAATTGCACAACGACGTCTCCACTCTTCAAACCGGCAGCCTCTGCAGGTCCTCCCGTTGCAACGTCGCTAACCAGCGCGCCATTGGTTTTCTCTAACTTGAACGCTTTTGCCAATTCCGGCGTAATGTCCTGGATCACCACCCCAAGATATCCTCTGTCCACCCGTCCGTTCTTCACCAAACTTTCCATGACCCACCGGCAAAGATTCGATGGTACAGCGAACCCGATACCCTGATTTCCTCCACTGCGTGTCAGGATCGCCGAATTAATGCCGACAAGGCGACCTTCGGTGTCGACCAGAGCTCCTCCGGAGTTGCCGGGATTAATGGCGGCATCGGTCTGGATAAAATCTTCGTCCATATCGCCGGAAGTTGCGCGATTCTTGGCGCTCACGATTCCCTCAGTGACGGTCTGGCCAATTCCAAAGGGATTACCAATCGCAAGAACGACATCCCCGATTTCAACTTTGTCGCTATCCGTTAGCTTCAAGGCGGGCAGATTTTCTGCCTTGATCTTAATAAGAGCAACGTCAGTCTTCGCATCTGTGCCGATAACTTTCGCGGTAAATTGCCGGCCATCGCTAAGAGCGACCTGAATCTCGCTGGCGTTGTTTACAACGTGGTTGTTTGTAAGAATGTATCCGTCCGCCGAAACGATCACTCCCGATCCCAATCCATGCTGCAAAAAGCCGCGGTTGTGTCCGGGACCCAACAAATCTCCATTATCCCCGAAAAATCGCCGGAAAAAGTCGTTGTCCGGCATCGCCATCGGGCTTTCACCGGTCTTTGAAGTCACGGAAACTTTCACCACGCTTGGCGCAACCTTCTTGACGATCGGCGCGAAACTCGTTCCCGATTTCAAATCCCGCGCAATCGGGGCATCATCGGTCTGAACTACCAGCGGTGGGCTTTGCGTTTTCTGTTTTTGTTCCTCGGAATTCAAGGCTAATCCAGTTCCGATCGTTAAGGCTGCACCCGCAACCAACAAAAGGCTGTATGCATACCGTTTTAATGATGTTCTAGTCATAAATATTTGGTACAAATGAATGGTTAAGGTTGCGCCAGCCAACTGACGCGGCCCTTGCTGGAACATTACAACGCTGCAAGAAATCAACCACAGTGCTGACGGGCAGGGCCGGATCTCCGAACCGGCCGTTCTAACGGGGCAGACTCGTAGGGGAGGTGCTATTCTCGGCGGGCAGCTCGGGAGATCTGCCCCTACCGCATCCCACTGCCAGCCGCCATTGCTGGCCGACTCCCTGGAGGGCGTCCGCTCCGTCGGCGCCGTGAAATAGTGTCAATTTTCGGGCGGCAACGGCTGTGAGGGGACCGCAACCCTCCAGGTCTTTATGAAGCAATGTTGGCGAAAGCCCCGCACGGGCCTGGGATGGGGACGGCCTCTGTACCGTCCCATTTTTCTCCTTGTTACATTATTATGGGAGCCCGAAATGATTAGTCGGACGGCACGGAGGCCGTCCCTCCCATGAAAAAACGAACATCGGCGTTTTGCTGGTCTGAGGCGCGGCATCGCTTCACCCAACTGTAACGAGCCTCTCGGAGCGCCACATGGTAAGATCCCTCCAAACTGGAATGTTATACGCACTCACTCGACCTTCTCATCTCGTACTTCGCTGCGCGGCCGGCGTTCTCTTCGCCGGCAGCCTTTTCGCAAAAGATAGCCCCCACCGCCATGGCTCAAACACCGATAGTCGCTCGCTCAATAAGTCCTTCGGACCGGCGATTCAGATCGCGAACTGGGGAACGTTCGGAAGTCCTGTAGCCGGCACAACGGAGTCAATCCCCGGCTACGAAGGAGCTGAACTTTTTGCGGGTCCCCAGAAGTTCTCAAACTCCGGTGACGGCGACTATTTTCATGGAGTGCTTCCAAACGGTCGAATCGCTAAACCTGCCGGCACAAGCACTCAGGTAGGAATGAATCCGCTGGGTATCATACTCACCCCGGATGGAAAGTTTGCGATTGTTTCAAACGATGACGAACGCAAGGGCGATCTTGTCTCCCTGCAAAACGCCAAGAACCACGGCGGCTACAGCTTATCTGTATTAGATACCTCCACGACGCCGATGACGGTCGTATCCCAAATCAATTCAGCCAAAAAGCTGTTCATGGGATTGGCCGCCACGATGAATCCGGACGGGACCTATATGGTTTATGCGTCGGGAGGCGGAGACAACAGCATCAAGCTGTTTAGTATCAGCTCGAAAGGTCAGATCTCCCAGGCGGACACCGCATCTATTCCGATTTCACCGTTGCTGCCTGCCAATCAAGGTTGGGTCAGCAATTACACAGTCTCCAGTTCATTCAACCTCGATGCCGTACCGAGCCCTGCCAGCAACCCGAAAAGGTCTGTCTTTGGTCTTGGAGCTAAAATCACATTTCCTGCCGGCTGTACGCTGACTTCCGACGGGAGGTATCTGTTCGCAGCCTGTAACGGAGACAATAGCGTTGCTGTCATCGACACCGCTTCGAAAAAGGTTGTTGCCGAGTATGCGGCTGGATACTTTCCATACGCAGTCGCCGTCAGTCCGGATAACAGGCGCGTCGTAGTCTCCAACTGGGGAGTGACACCTTATAGGTTTGCGGCACCCTCTTATGACTCTGGCGGCAAACTGACCGCGATCGGAACGACCGCCGGTCCCCACGGTGAGCCGGATGAGCCGATCGGGTTCTTCGTTCCGAAAACCGACCATCGGCCACTAACCGCAAAGACTTCTTCGCTCTCAATTTTTCATTTTCAGCCCCAAGATCCAACGAAGGCCCACCTGAGCCGCGCGATTGCCGAGGGCAAACCGCTGGACGCGCTTCAGCAGGTTGGCGACACCCACCCGTCGGCAATGGCTATCCTGACCAGGGGAAAGCGCCACGCGCTCTATGCGACCAGGACAAATGACGATAGCCTGGGCGTGGTCGATATCGATCACGAAGTGCAAATGCAGCGGATTAATCTTCCGTGGATTCATTTGGCACTTTCCGGAGGGCGCTTTGTAACCGGCAATTATCCGAACGCCCTCGCCGCATCACACGACGGGCGTAGACTGTACGTCGCTGAAGGGGGCATCAATGCTGTGGCCGTCCTTGATACGTCGGATCTCTTTGCTCCAAAACTGATCGGACGCATTCCAACAGGTTGGTGGCCCGCTGCTTTGGCGATAAGCCCGGACGACAAGTTCCTTTACATCGTCAATGCAAAGGGCATCGGTGAAGATATTAATCCGGAAACAACCCAAGCCGGAGCCCCTCCCCTAGCTACAGGCGTTGAGTCTTTCGAGGATTCAAATTTTATCTTCGGTACCGTGCAGAAGGTGGCGCTCGACCAGATCAAGTTGAACGAAACCAGAGTCGATGACTACAACGTCGCAAAGATTAAGACCCGTGATGAGAGCGTCGTACCGATTGGCGGAAGGCAGACTTCCAAAAACATCAAGTACGTGATTTTTATCGAACACGAAAATAAAACTTTCGATTCGATCCTCGGCGAGAGCAACCATTTCCAACCGTTTGCCAGCACGAAGTTCCATCATCCCGACGGCAGCGCGTTCAGCGACACTCAATACGGGCCGGTAGCAAGGAATACGCGGTTGCTGGCGGAAACATTCGCGACTGCGGTGAATTACTACTCCGATTCAGAAGAAAGCGACGCAGGACATCAGTTCTGCGCCTCGGGCACGGCGACCGACTACACAGAAAAAACCCTGTTGGTAAAGGAGGGTCGCGGCCTTCTCGTAAACAAAAACATGGAGCCGGAAGACTACCCGGCAACCGGCTATATCTTCAACAATGCGGCGAGGAACGGGGTATCGTTCAAGGACTACGGTGAGCTTGTGCGAATTGATGGCACGGATACCGGAAACAGTCTGCCCGGTACTTTTGACGATCCGGCCAGTGGAAGGATGGGTTACCCGGTCAAGGAGGAAAAGAATCCGGTGGAAGAGTTTCCGGGCAGCGACGTCGACGGTAAGACGCAGGGGCTGGGCCAAGCCTATTTCCTCAATCTGCCAATGCTCTCCATTCTGGGCGAAAATAACAAAAATGGGGAACCACATGTGGACAGGAACTACCCAGGTTATAATTTCAACATCTCGGACCAGCGACGAGCCCTGGAGTTCATAAAAGATTTCGATCGCATG
>DATMQC010000093.1:0-15073 GCA_035567275.1 Chthoniobacterales bacterium
CAGTAAGTCTCTCCACTCGCGCCCTTGGATCCTCCATTCGCATTGACAGCCGATCCCGCAATTCCTTACGCTTGCCAGCGTTTTTCTTTCCCGAATCTCGAGTCTCATTTTTAACGGAGGCAAACTCATCAGTGCAGTGCAAAATCCCAGGGACCCGTTTACCGCGGCTGAACTCGGCATGCTCGCACACCTGTACAGAGGCGAGATGTACCGGAGCAAAATCTGGCGGACCCGCCTGGATGCGACAACCAACTGGGCAGTAGCCACGACCGGGATTGCTCTCTCAGTCTCCTTTAGCAGCGCAGGCAATTCACCGCTCCCGCTTGTTCTGGTAGCGTTGATGTCCCTGGTGTTTCTTGTCATCGAAGCCAGGCGTTATCGCTACTTCGATATCTGGCGCACCCGCGTGCGCGTTCTCGAAACGTGCATGTACGCGCCGATCCTTCGCGGTGAAGGCGTGCGTATTGACAACGGCTGGAACCACGATTTAGCCCGCGACTATGAGCACCTTCATTTCCATATCGGCTATTTGGAAGCCTTGGGACGCCGGCTGCGCCGCAACTATTCGTTCATGTTCGGTGTGCAAGCGGTCAGCTACGTCACCAAGATTTGTGTTCACCCGACGCCGATCAAGTCACTGGAGGACCTGTGGCAACACGCCACGATTGGTCCAATACCTGGCCAGGCAGTGCTGATTTTCGGGTTTATGTTCCACGCCGGATTGGTTGCGCTTGCAGTTCTCACCCTGAAAGGACAGCGCGCAGTCGGGCGAGTGAAAGGGCCGGCGCAAAGGAACAAAGCAGACTCGTAAGGCAACGGCGCTATTCTCGATCGGGTTCAACATCGTGCTCGATCGGCTTTTGCACGTTCCGGGCAAGCACGTGTTTGAGAAAGGGCTCTTTGTAGTGCTCGAAGACCGCGGTAATGATGGCGGCATCATCGGCTAACCCACCTCCTTGAATCGCATCCGGAATGATATCGACCCCTTTGCGAAGGTAAAAAAGGGCGAATGCGGCCTCTGCGATTGCCGTGAACGGTATCGACCGACTCAGACCTGCGTGGAAATCTTCGATAATCTCGGATAGAAATTCAACTTGATCCGGCAAATTAGGAAACTCGGTCACTTGGGTTACAGCCAACCTGATTTCGGGCAACCACCGAACCAGCCGGTCAAGATGAGCGGGGGTAATCCTGCGGGCGCCGTCTGCAATAAATTCCTTGAGATCAACATTCATCAGCGACGGAACGAACAGTACACTGATCGGAGGGTGGGAGTCGAATTCAATCGGGTTTAATCGAGATCCAAAGGAGGCTCGCACGGTGGCCACGGTGGTCACGGAGGGTGTTTTCAATGGCTGATAAAGGGTTTGATTTGACGTCGGCTTTCAGTCTTCAACCTTCGCTACTGATTCATGGCTCAGCTCATTTTATTCTATCAGGCAGAGTTCGCCGCTGAAAAGGATCCGAAGAGCGATCGGCTCAGGGCCGAGCCGCGAGTCAACTCCGTGACCTCCGTGGCCTCCGTGCGAGTTTTCGCCTTTTTTCCGCTACACCCCGGCCGTCAGTTCCATGGCACGTCTTCTCGCCGGCTCAAGTTGGGATAGATCCTTGCCCGCTCCGCGCGCAAGGTCCGCTTTCCCCCCTCCCCTCCCTCCGAGCATGCCAGTGAGCTCTTGTACGACCTTGCCCGCCTGGACCTTCCCCGTCAGGGACGAATCCACCATCACCAATACATGAACCTGGTTCGCTTCACGCCCGAACAACACTGCGACGCCGGCAAACCCTTTCGCCTTCAAGTGGTTGGCGACCGCCTGCAGCTGTTCCGCATTCGCATCGTGGATCACTTCCACGATCGGCCCTTGGTCGATTCGGAATTCCGCTGCGATCCGCTCCGCCTCGCGCTGCAGGCTTTGTGCACGATCTTTTTCGACCGCTTTCTTCAATTCGAGCAATTGGCCGTTAAGTTCATCGATTTTCGCCGATTTCCGATCCAGCTTTTCCTGTAAATATTCCAAGGCAACAAGGCCGGTGAGCGCCTCAATCCGGCGCACTCCGGCCGAGATTGCTCCTTCGCTTGCTATGTGGAACAAGCCAAGCTGCCCGGTCCGGAAAACATGCGTACCCCCACAAAGCTCCATTGAATAGCCGTCCAAACACCCCGCATTTCCTCCGATCTGCACGACTCGCACCTTTGCACCGTATTTCTCCCCAAAAAACTGCATGATATCCGCTCGGGATTTCACTTCAACGTATGGAACTTCAACCCAACTAACTGTTTCATTGGCAATGATTCGGCTATTAACTAACTGTTCGATTTTCCGAAGTTCCTCCGATGAAACTGCATTGCTGTTGAAATCGAACCTCAATCTGTCCGGGCCCACATACGACCCCTTCTGGCTGACGTCGGGCCCGACAATTTCATGCAGCGCCCAATGCAGGAGATGGGTAGCCGTATGATTAGCCTCTATCTGGCGTCTCCTTGGCTGATCCACTTTCAAAATAACATCAGCCGGCAAACTATATCGCACGGTGCCAGCGACCTTCAGATAAAAAGTTCTTCCCTGTTTGGTGACAAACACTACAGGCATAGAACTACCATCCGCAAAAACAATTTCTCCCGTGTCGCTCACCTGACCTCCCATCTCGGCGTAGAGAGGAGAACGGTCGACGACAGCTAGCTCATTCTTATCCTTTTTGACTACCTGGATCAGGCGTGCTTTCGCTTCGTCATGATAGAATCCAACAAATTCCGTGGGAACAGATTCCTCGACTGCTGCGACTATCTCTTTCTCCTGAGCCGCCCGCGAGCGCTCCCGTTGCTGTTCCAAATGCATCTCAACCGCCGGCAGGTCGAGTTTCAAACCGCGTTCCCGAACCAGCACTTCGGTAAGATCGACCGGGAACCCGTACGTATCGTATAACCGGAAAGCCGCCTCCGCCGGAAACTCGTTGCTAGTCCGATTACTAAATTCCTCCTCGAAGATTCGCAAGCCGCGATCGAGCGTATGATTGAATAGTGATTCTTCACTATCCAGAACCGAAACCAGCCTGGCCTTGTTCACTTCGAGCTCGGGAAAAACTGATCCAAAATTCTGCGTCACAGTTGGAGCCAGCCTGCTCAAGAACCCTGCGGAACCAAAACCGAGATATCGACCAAACATGACAGCACGCCGAAGAATACGCCTCAGAACATAGTTCCGATCCGTGTTACCCGGAATAATCCCATCCGCGATCGCAAAACATAGGGTGCGCAGATGATCCGCGATCACCCGGAACGCAACATCTACCTTCTCCTGCTCGGACAGGTTAACGCGCGATCTGGGCAAAGTTCTTCCATAAGCCTTTCCGCTCAGAGCGGCGATCTGTTCAATGATCGGATGGAAAACGTCGCTGTGGTAGTTCGAGATGGGACGATCGAATCTGCGGAATTCGTCCGTGCACGCCACGATACCGGCGACTCTTTCGAATCCCATGCCGGTATCCACGTGCCTGGCAGGAAGCGCTGAGAAACTACCATCCGCATTGGCGCTGAACTGGATAAAGACCAGATTCCAAATTTCTATGCATAGCGGGCTACCCTGGTTCACGAGCGCGCCCCGCGTATTCCCGTCTTTCGTAAGGTCCATGTGGATTTCGGAACAAGGCCCGCACGGCCCCGTATCGCCCATCATCCAGAAATTGTCTTTTCGGCTTCCGCCAACGACATGAATCCGGGGATCCAACCCGGCCAGCTTGAAAAGCGCTGCCCAGTTGGCGTGCGCTTCCTCGTCGAAATCCGCAGGGTCTCCCTTTTCCGGTTGATAGACTGTCGCGTAGAGGCGATCAGGCGGGAATTTCCAGCGTTCAACCAGTAATTCCCACGCCCAGCGAATTGCCTCTTTCTTAAAATAGTCACCGAAACTCCAGTTCCCAAGCATCTCGAAGAACGTGTGGTGATAGGTATCAAAACCTACATCGTCGAGATCGTTATGCTTCCCTCCCGCTCGGATGCACTTCTGCGTGTCGGCAGCCCGCGGGGGCGAAAATGGCGGCTTTTCCTGCCCGAGAAAATAAGGCACGAACTGATTCATGCCGGCGTTTGTAAACAGCAAGTTGGGCGAGCTCGGCAACAAACTTGCAGAAGGCACAATCGTGTGCCGTTTTTCCCGGAAGAAATCCAAAAACGACTGCCTGATGTCTGAAGCATTCATGATGCGATGGCCTGAAGCCGAGCCGCGAAGATGCGCGAAAAACCGGCGTTCCTCAAGTCGGGACTCTCAATCCTGAGGAGTCCAGCAAATCGCCGCCGCGTGCGTAAACTGTCCTCGCCTCTTACTCCCGGTCTTCATCCCGCTTTTTTCGTTTCTGGTGTATCTTCGTGCCGTGCCTATCACCATTGAGCTTCCGGATCTCGCTTCTCAGACCAAGTTCAACCTGGCTCGTTGGACCGAGATCCTGGCCGACCCGGAGCTCGCTAAGCTCCCCTATCGCATCGAGACCGATCAGCACGGTCACCTCCTTATGACTCCGCCTCCAGCTCCGCTTCACGGAAACCGCCAAATCCGGATCGGCGCCCTCTTGCAGCAGCTCCTCCCGGCCGGAGATGTCTTCTCGGAATGCCCCGTTTCCACCGCCGCCGGTGTCAAGGCCGTCGATGTCGCCTGGCTCGCTCCTGGCCGGACACAAAACTTCGCGCGGCTCGTCCTTTTCGAACGCGCGCCCGAGATCTGCGTTGAGATTCTTTCCCCCTCCAATTCCGCCTCCGAAATCGACGAAAAACGCGCCCTCTATTTCGATGCCGGCGCAACCGAGGTCTGGATTTGCGCTCTGGACGGTTCTGTTTCCTTCTTTTGTCCTCCTCATCAGCAATTACCTACTTCTTCCATCTGCCCGGATTTTCCCGCGCACATCCCGTGAGCTTGCGCAAGAGTCAACTGGCGCCACAGGGGATCGTGGGGAGTGACTGCAAAACGGCCATCTTTATATTTTGTCAATCACGATCGAACGGATTTTCCTCGAACGGATTGCGCACCCGAAATTCGAAAAACCAGACGTCATAACCACGGATCTGTCTTTTCACCGGCGTTGAACCAATCAGCCGCTCGGCTTCGGCTTTCGAAGTGTAACCTTGCAGAAGTCCGCGCGTCGTTTGAATCCGATACTGTTCCGGCAGTACCGTGTAAATATAAACCGGCGCGAACGCTACTCGTCCGGTTCGATCAAACGGAACGGCCAATACATCGACTCCCTCCCCCTGATTGAACATGCTCGGTTTAACCAAGGGCGCCCCGACAAGGCCAAACCGGTGCCATTTGCTCGAATCGACCGAGATTACGTAGAGGCTGCATCGTGGACTGAGCTGCACGTAATCAGGATCATTGGGGAGCCGCGGCAGAAAGCCCGCCTCGCTATGCTCGAGCAATCCCAACGCAATAACCGCTAGTAAACATTGTAACTTGTTCATAGCAAGAAATTATAAAAATCCGACCTACGCGAGATGGATTTCTCGCCCGGTCAAACTGGATTGATAGATCGCATCTAACATTTCCATTAGTTGAACCGCTTGAATTGAGCTGTTGATCGCTGCTTCCTCTCCGCGGACTGCTCGCAAAAAGTTCCGCATTTGCGGAACAAATTCGTGCGCTACACGTTCAAACGTCAGTTCTCTGTCTACAAGCGTCCCATTCTGATCTTCAAAGAGCGCCAAGGCCGGTATTTTAACCGACGGATGAAGCTGAAGCGTATCTACAATCCGGATTGAACCCTTCGGCCCGAACACGGTGGTACTGAAGAGTTCGCGTGTACCCCATTTTCCAAGCGGTATATCATCCGTAAGATTTGCCGCCCAGGAAACTTCAAATAAAACAGACGCTCCGTTTTCAAAACGGATCATTCCGTAGGCACTGTCCTCAACGTCAAAGACCGGCGCTTTTACAAGTTGCGGAAACTTTTGATAGGTCTGAGCTGAAATTGTCCTTGGCTTTGGGTTTCCCATCAAATACCAGGCAGCATCGATCGCGTGAACACCAAGATCGATCACAGCTCCACCGCCGGCGCGCGCTCGATCCGTGAACCAGCCGTCAATGCCTCCGGGCGTTCCGCGCGATCTTACCCACATGGTCTTTGCGAAATAGATTTCACCCAGGCGCCTTTCTCCCACTGCCTTGCGCGCAGCCTGATTGGCTCCAGAAAAACGCATCTGCCGGCCAAAAAAATAAACCAGACCACGGTTCTCGGCTTCCGTATGCAAATGACGCATTTGCTCCGCGTTCAACGTTGGCGGCTTTTCGCACAGAACATGTTTCCCCGCCTCAAGGGCCTTTAGGGTTGCCGGATAATGCAGGGAATTCGGCAGGCTGACAACGACCGCCTCGAGCGCGGAATCAGAAAGCATTTCGTCATAATTGGAGAAGACCTTTTGCGGCGAATATTTCGCTCCGAATTTCTGGCGCCGATCCTCGTTCAGATCACACGCCGCATACAAATTGCCCAGCCCGCAACCCTGCACCCCCTCGGCGTGCCGTTCACCAGGCCAGCCGAGTCCGACAATCCCGATATTGTGTTTGTCCATTGCTTGCACGAAAAAGGAAGAACAAAACCTCCGTCGGTGCAAATTTCCGGTGAGGCAGACTCGTAAGTAGAGCGCGCTATTCTCGGCGGGCAGCTCGGAGATCTGCCCCTACCGCGGGTTACGCATCGCACCGACCCATTTCACGTTCCTTGCACAAGTCACAGATCCGCAGGTATTTGTGAACGCTAACTAGGGTTCGATTTTTGTGCCCGCGGGATAGGTTCCCAAATCAATCGGTGCAATCGCATAAGGCGGCTGGCCGACCGGGCCTACCTCATACGTCTCACCCACTACCGAATCCGGCCACGCCGCAAGATATTCTTCCACATCCTGTCGCGTGAGCGGCTGTCCATTTTCTAAGTCCTTTTCCCCGATCGCTTCATCTTTTGCGGCTCGAAGGTTCGCCAGGTTCTCCTTGATCTTGTTCAGGCGACTGTTCTGCCTTGCCTCTTTCGCGTATTCAACTGCGGCGACCGCAACGCAGTAAGCCGGAAGCGAGACGAACTCCCCGAGCAATTCGTTCATGTCCTTTGTGGCTCTGCCATAAGAAAGCCAGCCATCGTCCACAACGCTCCCAACGCCATAGCTTGAAATTTCCGCAGATAATCGCGCGAATCTTGTTGTAATCGCTTCCAACAATGGATCTTGCGACCCCCGAACCTCGTTAAATCTCACTTGCAGGTCAGCCAACACTTTCTGAAAAGTTTTACTCACATAGGTCACGCAATTACCTCTCTCGGGCATGCCGGCTGCAAGCCGCGCAAAATCGGAGCCGGATTTAATGCCAAGCGCTTTACCGCTCTTTGCATCCGTTATCGCGCGCACTAATTCTTCACTCGTTGAAAAAATAATGTAGTTCCCGGTTCGAGCGACAGTCGGACTGAGATAGGGCAGTTCCGTTAGCCCTTTTAAGACGCGCAATCTCAGATCCGCCTCATCGGCGCTTTGCACTTTCGGATTTGACTTTGCCAGCGCATCAAGACGATCAAAGACTTTATCGTTTCTCACCTTCCACAGAAGAGCGGCAGCCGGCGCCGGCATCCGGTACGGTTTATTGCCAAGAGGAATATCGACGGTTTGGCGGGTATCGAGCGTTACAATCACGCCCATCTGATCGTCAAGGGAGTCGAGTAAATCGTCCAGTGTCGATCCGGCAAAACGTTGTGCCTGCCGGGCAATTTGCTCTTCCCATCGGGCAACTTCGGGAATCTTCGAGGATTCGATTTCCTTGAATATCGCTTTCCAGAGTAAAGGAAGATCGAAATCATAAAATCCAAATGCCTCCGCCTTTGCCGGAACCATCTCCAGTTCTGCGAAATCATGCGGCGGTTTCGCGAAAGCATCCCACAGAAATCCGGACCGATCCGGAACATACAAATAGCTTTTGCTCAAAAATAGACCCGGTTCAGCCTCTTTGGAACTGAAACCAAACGCCTTCACGTTCTGCAACCCGCTGGCAGCCGTAAGCCGGCTTGCCAACTCGAAGCAATTGCGAATCCGTTCTCTTTCGCTGGGTGTAAGACCTGGGTCGCTAATCGCACCCTCCGCGACGAGTCCAAATTTCTCGCTCAATTCACCTAAGATTTTCTCGGTGTTCCAATAAAGATACCCGACCCCGCTCGGATCAAGTCTGGACGCCACTTTGTCGTACGCAGCATCCCCGGCCGCACCGGATGAAGTTACGCCGGGAGACCGCGTATTTGCGGCTAATGGTGCCACCGCAATCGATTGCGCGGGAGTCGGCGTTGGCGGCCGGACCTCGGAAAGCTGGGTCGCAGGTTGCTTTTGGCATCCAGCGAGCAACATACAACCGATGAGCGACACAAAAGCGCTTTTTCTGTCCATACAAGGTTCAATTTCGCAGGCTATGCTAATTTCGGAAGACGGTACAGTAGTGTATAGAATCCTTGAAAAGCAAAACCATGATTGATGTGCGGATACGGAAAAAACTTGACTCACCTGCGATCGGTTCTGCTTTTCGGATAACGGAAAAGAGGGCTGTCCTGGCCAGGTGACCGGTAATCAGGCAGATCTGGCTCGAGTACCCTTGCGCATGTCCAGTGTTTCACTATCGATAGAAGAGTTGAAGCTGAGAGCCACTTCAGATCATGGCCGCACCGCCGTCCACGCCCAGATCGATGGCGTCCTGGAGAAGCAGACTCGCGAGCAGAAACCATATCTCGAAGTTTTGTTGCGCGATCTAACATCCAGTTTTGTCCTGCGAGTCTGGAGCGATCACCCTTTTTACCTTTTTAGCAGGGAATTGCGCGCCGGATCGTTCGTTGAGATAGAAGGTGAGTTTTCAATCAGTCCTGCTTTTGGGCTCGAGGCCAAAAATTGGGCGATACGCCAATTGACGGCTGCGGAACAGACCGACCTTCTGGCCGGACCCTCCGACGTCCGCGAAAAGCAGGAGCTGGACTATTCCGACATCCGAAAGTTTGCTGATTCCATTGGCGATCCACGTCTCCGCGCTCTGTCCAGAATGTTCCTGGAGGAATTTGGAGATCGCATGCGCCGCTCGGCCGGCGCACGAAACTATCATCACGCACGGCGGGGTGGTTTGGTTGAACATATCGCTCAAATGATGAGAGCCGCCGAAGCGTTAGCCTCGGTCTATCCTCGATTGAATCGCGATCTGCTTCTTGCCGGAATTCTCTTTCACGATTCCGGGAAACTCTGGGAAAATTGTTACTCGAAAGAGAGTTTCATCATGCCTTACGATGTTAGAGGAGAATTAGTTGGACATATCTCGATCGGCATTGAAGTAGTCAATCGCCTCTGGCACAAGCTCAAGGAAGCGGAAGATTTCCCGGGTTGGAATTCGATTTCCCCTGATTCGGATTCCGTCCGGCTCCACCTGATTCATTTGATCGCCGCCCATCATGGTGAACGACAATATGGGTCACCGATTGAACCGAAAACCCCAGAGGCTATCGCTCTGCATCTGATCGACAATCTCGACGCCAAGCTGGAAATGATGTTCTCAGCTTATCGGAATGGCCGTAGGCTGCACACCGAGATTATCGAACGGGTACGGCCATTGGCAGCAAATCTCGTGGAACCGCTTCCCAGCTTTCTGCCGGAGGAAGAAATAGAACGGCCAAATCATTAATTTGGCCGTTCTCAATTCCGCCAGAGGCTCATGTTGTTAGCGGATAGAGATTCTCGCCGCGCCTTATTCACGGCCAGTCACTCAAATCCAGCGTTGCTCTTCATTAAACGCTCGTCAGGTTCAACCGAGCTCAGGCAGAACGAGCCTCTCGACTCCATTAGCACTTAAATGCAAAAGAGCGCGATTAAGCAAGCACCGGTTGCAGTTTTCTTTCCTCCGTTCGCGAACGCCGTTCAGCGCGGCTCTCCAGATCCCGGTTGTGGTTCTTGGCCACCAACATATAAACCGCCGGCACAACGAACAGCGTAAATGCAGTCCCGATGATCATACCGCTAACCAGCATAATTCCGATGCTGTTCCGTGCCCCCGCCCCCGGCCCGTGAGCGAATACCAGCGGCATATGGCCAGCAACGGTCGCGACTGAAGTCATCAATATCGGCCGCAAACGCGTTGCAGCCGACTGGACGATCGCCTGGAACTTTTCGATTCCCTGTTCCTGCAGTTTGTTGGCAAATTCCACGATCAAAATCCCGTTCTTACAGACTAACCCGACTAACGTGACCAAGCCAACCTGACTATATACGTTCAAGGTAGTAAACCCGAGAAAGCTAAACATTAACGCGCCGGTTAACCCAAGTGGAACCGATCCTAACAAAATAATGAGAGGATCCCGGAAACTTTCGAATTGAGCAGCCAGCACCAGGTAAATCAGAATAAATGCCAGGAGCAGCGTCGCATTAAAAGAATTTCCTTCTTTGCGCAGCTGGCGCGATTCTCCCGTATAGTCAATCGAATACCCCTTTGGCAGGATTTTAGCGGCCTCATCTTCCAGAACTTTCAACGCATCGTCCGGAGTTCCACCTCCTGGATTGTTCAACGCCGATATCGTCGCGGAATTCAATTGCTGAAACCGGTTGAGCGATCGGGGCTGCACGTCGGTGGTAATTTTCGCGATAGACGAGAGTTGCACCGGTTGCCCCGACGGCCCGGTAACAAACAATTTCAGCAGGTCGCCCGTGGTAAGGCGCTCGCTTCGCTGGACCTCGGGGATAACCTGATAACTGCGACCCTGAATGCTGAAATAATTGGTGTAACCGCCGCCAAGCAATGTGGCCAGATCCCCCCCAACCTGCTGGAGGTTGACACCCATCGATGCAACTTTGTCGCGATCGAACTCAATCTTCGCCTGGGGCAAATCATATTTTAAATCGCTGTCGGCAAAAACGAACTTACCGCTCTGCATCGCAGCTTTTACCAGTTGCTGAGAAAACTCGTAAATCTCTCTTGGTTCGGCTGTGGATGAAATAACAAAGCCGATCGGAAAGTTCGTCCCGCCAGGCAGCGGCGACGGTGTCGTTGCAAATATTTGCACCCCGGGAATTCGCGCGAGTTTGTGGTTCACATCCACAAGCACCTCGTCCATTGTTCGCTTACGCTCGTCCCACGGTTTGGCAACCATTCCGGAAAATCCCTGCGTCGCAAGGGTTACCTGAAACGTTTGAGCAGTCTCTGGAAAGCCCATATAGACGTCATTCATCTGCTGCGAAAAGAGCATATTCTGTTCGATAGTCGCATTGGGCGGCGTCTGAACGATCCCGAAGATCACACCCTGATCTTCGGAGGGCGCGATTTTATGGGCCGAGAACATGAAGAACGGACCACCCATGCAGACGATGATAAGCAACGCAATGATGCAGGTAATCGGCCAATACTGAAGCGAGCCACTCAGCGCCCTCGCATAGCCGTTTCGCAGACCCTCGAAGCGCCGGGTAATCCAGCCCGCCAATCCCTTTTCCGCAAGCCCAGGCTTCAAGAGCTTGGAAGACATCATCGGCGACAAGGTCAATGCGACGAATCCCGAAATCACTACGGCGCCGGCGAGAGTAAACGCGAACTCGCGGAATAGAGAACCGGTCAACCCTCCCTGCAGACCGATGGGGGCGTAAACCGTCGCAAGGCTGATCGTCATCGCAATAATCGGTCCGAACAGCTCGCGCGCCCCTTTGACCGCGGCGTCGAAAGGCTTCATGCCTTCCTGAAGATGCCTCTCCACATTTTCAACGACCACGATCGCATCATCCACGACTAACCCCACGGCCAGCACAATCGCCAGTAGCGTCAACAAATTCAGCGAAAACCCGAATACGAGCATCAGGAAGAACGCGCCCACCAGCGACAATGGAATCGCTACGATTGGAATGAGAACCGACCGGAGCGATCCCATGAAAAGAAAGATAACAATGATCACAATGGCAATCGTTTCCGAGAGTGTCTTCACCACATCGTCAATCGCGCTTTGAATGTATTTCGTCGAATCATAGGGAATCGCGAGACGCATTCCGGTGGGTAGTTCCCGTTCGATGTCCGGAAGCGCTTGGCGAACCCGCTTGATGACATCCAGCGTATTCGCCGTTGGCAGCACAAAGATTCCCATAAACGTCGCCGTCTTCCCGGAAAAGCGAACATTGGAATCGTAATCCTGCGCCCCCAGATCAATATCAGCAATATCTTTCAGACGGATGATTGCCCCGTTCTCTTGCTTTACAACGAGTTGCTTGAACTCATCCGCCGTCTGCAGATTGGTGTTTGTCAGGAGATTCACAGTCACCATCGATCCCTTGGTTTGACCCACTCCGGCGAGGTAGTTGTTATTCAATAGCGCGTTCTGAACATCTGTTGGCGAGATCTTTAGCGCCATCATCCGGTCAGACTTGAGCCAGACGCGCATCGCGAACGTGCGCGCACCAAGAATCTGCGCGTTTTGCACTCCACTGATTGCAGAAAGCTTCGGCTGCACAACCCGGGTCAAATAGTCGGTTATCTGGTTTCGATCGAGGTCCTCCGAGAAAAAGCTCAAATACATCGACGCAAATTGGTTGTCGGTCGATGTGATCTGGAGAACCGGTAATTGTGAGGCCGGAGGAAGCTGATTCCGAACCTGATTTACTTTCGTTTGGATCTGAGCAAGCGCCGCGTTCGGGTCATAGTTCAGTTTGAGGTGCACACTGATCGTACTCGTGCTTTCGGAGCTCTGGGACTCCATGTAGTCAATTCCGTCAGCGCTGGCAATTGACTGTTCGAGCGGCGTCGTGATGAAGCCGCGGACTAGATCAGCATCCGCCCCATAGTAGGTCGTCGTGACCGTTATCACCGAGAGATCACTCCGCGGATATTGGCGGACATTCAAACTTCTGATCGCCTGATAGCCGGCTATCAGAATGATTAAATTAACTACGATGGCAACCACCGGGCGCTTGATAAAAAGATCGGTAAAACTCATCGCTTCCCTCCAGCACTAGCTATTCGAAGGGGTAGGAGTTAACTCGCTGCCCGGCTTGATATCGTTGTTGATGATGATCGGCGCGGCATTCCGCAACCGGAACACCCCCGATGTCACAATTTCTTCTCCCGGATTTAAACCCGAATCGACGGCCACCAGATCGCCGCGGGTCTGACCTACTTTGACGAATTGTTCGCGGACTCCTTTGTAGGTCTTCCCCTGTTGATCTTTCATCTCGGACACAATGAAGATCGAATTCCCGTAAGGCGCATAGTGGACAGCGGTTGCAGGTATCGCGACCACGCTCTTGCTCTCGTTAACCACCACGCTTACCTTCGCAAACATGCCGGGGCGCAATTTATAATCCCCATTCGGCAGCGTTGCCTGCACCTGCACATTCCGGGTCGCTTGATCGACCATCGAATTGATTGCAGTGATTTTCCCGCTAAAAACCTGACTTACAAATGCGTCCACCTGCAGTTCAACTTTCATGCCGACTCCAAGCTTGGAAAGGTCCTGCTGCGGTAATGAAAAATTAACGTAAATAGGATCGAACGCCTGTAGCGCCACGATTGCATCCCCTTCCTTCAGGTATTGTCCCAAATTCACCTGCCGAATGCCGGCGATACCGTCAAACGCAGCGCGAATGGTCTTTCGCGCGATAAGTGCGGCATACTGATCCACTGAGGACTGCGCCTGACGATAGCTTGCTTCCGCATTATCGCATTCGGCTTGGGCGACCGCATGCTTTCCCAGCAGTTCTTTATCTCGTTTGAGCGATATAAGCGCAAAATCCCGCTGCGCTTCTGCCTGGCGAAGCTGGGCTTCTTCCTGCTTGGTGTCCAGGTGGACCAGAAGCTCGCCGGCGCGAACCTTGGAGCCCGATTCGAAGGCAATTTGGCTCACGATGCCGGCAAGATCGGTGCTAACCGTCACTCCATTGACCGCCACAAGACTGCCCACACTATCCATGGTCGGCTGCCAATCAGTCTTCTTGGCGATATCCGTCGTGACCGCCGTCGGCGGAGGCGCAAATGCGCCGGATTTTGACAATTTTATAAATCCCTGGATCTGGTTGAATTTCACAAATCCCAGGCCGAACATTGCTCCAAGGAAAAGTCCAAAGAGGATCAGAAAGACCAAAAGGTACTTCCAGAAAGGCTTCTTTTTCATAACTGGGCGGGAATCTGATTCGCGGTTCTGCGGTATTGGTTTGAGATCTCACCAAGGCGGATTTGGATTTTTTCGAGCAAAACCAAAAGCTGTTGCCGTTCGTCCTGATTCAGAGTCTCAACGACGCTGGTAAACCAGCGGCAATAATCCGGTCGAACTTTTTCGAGAAACTCCTGGCCGGTTGCAGTCAGCTTCACCTGAACCGAGCGTCTGTTTACCGGGTCGGGGCAACGTTCAACGAAGCCATCTCTCTCCAGACCATCCACCAGGCCGGTGATGGTTGCTCGCGTCACTCCGGCCTTTTCCGCCAGATCCGCGGGGGTTGTTGTGCCGACGGTGCAGTGTTTCAACATCATCAGCAGATTGAATCGGCCATGTCGTGTGCCGAAAGTGGACAAGATCTGGTTATCAAGCGCGAGCAACTCATCCCCTGTTTTTAAAAGCTGCAAAAAGGTGTAACACGCAGAGGCGTCCAGATGAGGAAAATCCTTGGTTTCCTCGAGGAAAACGTCGTATCTGGGTAAAGCTTTGAGCAGCGTGACGGGTTCGCGCATAAGGTTAATGAACCTAATTATTAGGAACCTAATCAATGTCAAGTGCTATTCTTCGCCGGCCAGCCATTTTAGCCTAACATACGCTCCGATATCGACGTCGCGTGCGGTGACAATGCCGTCCAATGGCGCCCGCAGGAGCTTGAAGGCTTCGAGTGCTTTCAGTTCGATCGATATTAGCTTTGTCTGCGGCCACTTTGGCCTGGTCTTCCCGATAGGGTTCTGTGCCGAGTCAATTTGTGCTACCTGCTTGAGGGATGTGCGGCGGAGCGTACCGATGCCGGTTGATGCATCCAAATTTGCCGAGTGGGCCCGGACCTCCGCTGTTTACGAGGAATTCCCGAGGGGTCGAACTTACCGAAGCCGGCCGCACCTTCCTCATTGGCGGGCGCCGAGCGCTCGCG